>NZ_JANSIB010000004.1:0-43307 GCF_047461895.1 Synechococcus sp. R55.8
GAAAACCGCTGCTACCAAGGGGATCCCTTTCGCAAACTGCACCTGGAGCTGGCCCAGGCCGGGCAAAGCCTGGATATTCTCCATTGCGTTATGTTTCCGCAGCCGCAGTACCCGCTGCCGCTGTTCGGTTGCGACATTGTGGTCGGTCGCGGACAGGTGAGCGCCGCCATTGTCGATCTCTCGCCGGTGACCCCCAGCTTGCCCGATCTCTATATCCAAGAGCTGGAAGCGTTGGGATCCCATCTGGCCCCTTTCCAGCATCGGCGCCGGTTGCCGGAGTGGGGCACGATTTTTTCTCCCTACTGTCTGTTCGTGCGTCCTGCCGACGAAGCAGAGGCCGAGCGCTTTTTACACTTTGCCTGCCGTTTCCTGGAAATTCACTGCCGGCTGGCGCAGCAGATCCCCCCACAGACGGATCCCGGCCAGATTTTGGCCCACTACCAGGGGCAGCAGCGCTATTGCAGCCAGCAACAGCAGAACGACCGCACCCGCCGCGTTTTGGAAAAAGCCTTCGGTCCCGCCTGGGCAGAGCGCTACATGAACACCGTCCTTTTCGATTTGCCTCCCAGTCCCGTGCAGATCTAGGCGGGATCCCCTTGCAGCCGCTGCTGGATGCTCAAGGCCAATTTTTGCCCCAGGAACTCCGGCATGGCTGGAGTTGAATCCGGCCCCAGCAAGTAGAAAATAAAGCGCGTCTGCTTGCGGCGGAGCATCAAGTTGAGGTTAACAACGGTCAAATCCTCCTGCGCGAGGGCCGTCATCACCCGGTAAAACGCGCCCGGCTGGTTGTCCACATCCACCAGAAGTGTGGGCAAATGAAACACCGGGTCAAAATAAAAAGAAACCTGCACGTCTTTTAGTCCGGCCTTGAGATCAAACTCCAGTGCCAAGGTTTCGTGAACGCGAAACACACCCGCCAGGCATTCGTGAATGGCCCGTTCTAGGCTGAGCTTGGTTTGGGAAGAAAGGCTGTGGCCATCGCGGGAGACAATGGTGCGGATAAACACCAGGTGCGGTGAGTAGATCTGCCCATAGAGATGGATGCCGTGCACCGAGAGATTAAAAGCGGTGAACACCCCAAACAGATCGCTGAGCAGGGAAGGTCGATTACGGTAGGCCAGACAGACCACCGTCTTGCGACCTTCGTCCTGCATCTGTACCACCGCCTTGCGGGTCTGGTAGAGGGTGTAAGCCAAGCGCAGATTTTGGGCCTGCACCTCGCTGCTGACAAACTGGCTGTAAAAAGGCGGAAAGCTCTGGTTAAAACGCCGCATCAGAGCGGATCGCGTCAGCGGCACGGAGTCCTTGCGGGTGCTGACTTTGAGCGGCTGGGGATCCTTATGGGCAGCCCTTTCCCCTCTGGTAATCCCCCAAGGAGCTACCTTCGGCTGCTGCCCTGACTGCTCAATTGACATCGACCTCGCCACCTGCATTGCTCTTTCTTCATCCTTACATCGTTGCTCAGTACGCCCCAGCCAAACCTCATTTATCCGCAAAATCACTGAGGCTCGAAACGAATGTCGACGCTGCATCCAATTCTTGTTCAATGCTTTTGGACTTAATCTATCTCACAGGTATCTCACAGGGCTGAGCTGGTCATCCAAAGAGCCGCTGAGGGTCATCCCCCAATTGGGGGGATCCTTCCCTTCTTCGCTGCTGAACCGACGCTGTGAGCCTTTCAATCCCAGAATAGCCAGAATAAGCCTAAACTATGAATTGAGCAGAGCGCTGCAATTTTTGATATAAAGTGCCGCATTGAGTGCTGGCCGGCTGGGTGACATGAAGCGCTATCTTGTTGGCCATCACTTTGGTTTTTCCCTAGGTTTGTGAAGGGATCCCTGTGAGCAGAACTGTTGCCAATCCCACTCCGTTTTCGCCCGCACAAGCGCTGGACCCCGCTGGTGCTTGGTGGGATCTCAGTCTCATCGCCTCCCCTGCCCAAGAAGACCTGATCTTTTGGCGGCTGGAGAATTTTGGCTGTCGGGGCATGACCAGCCAAGCCCACGGCGAAGATCAGATTTGCATTCACGCCTATCTGCCTTGGCCTCACGTCAGCCTCTTGGATTTGGCAGCCCTCTCCCTGCGCCTGCAGCAGGATGCCCTCATTGCCGGTCAGCGGGTTCCCAAGCTGCGCTGGGAACGCATAGAGGCGGAAGATTGGAGCAGCAGTTGGAAGCAGCACTGGCAGCCCCAATGGGTCGGGGACAAGTTGCTCATTTGTCCGGCCTGGCTGGATCCGCCCCCTCACCCCGGTCGGCACCTGTTGCGGCTGGATCCCGGTATGGCCTTCGGCACGGGCACTCACCCCACCACTCAGCTCTGTCTGGAGTCGCTGGAGATGCGCCTGGAGGGCGGCGGGGGTGCCGAGGGAGTGACTGTGGCCGATGTGGGCTGTGGATCCGGGATTCTGTCGTTGGCGGCGGCCCTGTTGGGGGTGAAGCGGGTGTTTGCGGTGGACATCGACCCCCTGGCGGTGCAAGCCACGATGCACAACCGCGATCTCAACGGCCTGACGGATCGCATTGTGGTCGCTCAGGGCAGCCTGGAGCATATTCCCGAAATGGTGGATGGGCTGGTGTGCAACATCCTGGCAGATGTGATCCTGGATATGATCCCGGAGTTTCGGCTGGTGGTGAAGGAGGGGGGATGGCTGATCCTCAGCGGCATCCTCATCGAGCAGGCCAAGTTGGTGGCGGAGATGCTGGAGGCCAACGAATGGGTGGTGGCAGCCCTCTGGCGACGGGGGGAATGGTGTTGTCTGAACGCACGCATGACCTGAGCGCTTTGCCCCGATTGGCGATTGACCCAGCGCAGCGGGATCCCAGCGGTGTTCTCCATTTAACTGGTCTGCAACAGCACTACTTGCAGCGGGTGCGCCGCCTCAGGCCGGGGGATCTCTTTTTGGTTTTGGACGGCTCAGGCAAGCTGTGGGCGGCCCGTTGGCAAGCCCAGGGATCCCGAGTTGTGGGCGAGGTGGAGGTGCTGCCGCGGGAATTGCCTGTTTCTTTGCATCTGGGCTTGGCGGTGGTCAAAGGGCAGGGGTTTGACGAGGTGCTCCGCCAGGTTACCGAGCTGGGGGCGGCGCGCATTACTCCCCTGCTGACGGAGCGCACCGTGTTGGAACCGGGATCTGGGCGGCAGGAACGCTGGCAAAAAATTGTGCGGGAGGCCGCAGAACAATGTGAGCGGTTGCGCTGGCCTCAGGTCGATCCCCCTACCCCTTGGACAAGTTGGCTGGCGGAGCTACAAGCCGTTCGCGCTACTCGGACGGAGTCCTTTTGGTGGGGTATAGCCGTGGCTCGGCACAAAGCGCCCCCGCTGGTGCAAGCCCTGCCAAAGCTGCAGATCCCGGCCTTGGCCATAGCCATTGGCCCAGAGGGGGGCTGGACGGTTGCCGAACGTCGGCAAGCTGAGGAATATGGGGGCGTGTGCGTCTCCCTTGGCCCTACCATCTTGCGAGCTACCACCGCCGCTGTTGTTGCCACCAGCCAAATTGCCGCCACCTACTCCTGGTTGGACTCGAGCTTGGATCGGGGTCATTTGGCTCCGCTAGCGACGGGGAGTGTTGTCGCCGATAATCAATAACTAGGCCGTTTGCGTCAGCGGGACGGAGTCCTTTGACGAGAACAGCCATTGGCATAGCAGGCGGCCAGGCCCACCCCAGGGAGGGAGAACGAGAATGGAGATGATCCAGGCGGTGCGGGGCACCCGAGATATTCTGCCGCAGGAGGTGCGGCTCTGGCAGCAGGTGGAAGCCAGCGCCCGAGAGATCCTGGGACGGGCCAACTACCAAGAAATTCGCACCCCCATCCTGGAGTTGACGGAACTCTTTGCCCGCAGCATTGGCAGCGCCACCGACGTGGTGGGCAAGGAGATGTACTCCTTCAGCACCCGTGGCGAGCAAGAGGTCAGCCTGCGCCCAGAGAACACAGCAGGTGTGGTGCGGGCCTACATCCAGCACGGGCTGCAAACGGCTGGAGATGTGCAACGCCTCTGGTATTGTGGGCCGATGTTTCGCTATGAGCGTCCCCAGGCGGGGCGGCAACGCCAGTTCCACCAGTTGGGGGTAGAGCTGCTGGGCAGCCGGGATCCCCGCGCCGATGCGGAAGTCATCGCCTTGGCCTGGGAGCTGTTGCAAGCGGTGGGGGCGGAGAACCTGAGCTTGCGGCTCAATTCCCTGGGGGATCTGCAGGATCGGCGGGCCTATCGCCAGGCCCTGGTGGACTACCTCACTCCCTTGCGGGAGAAGCTGGATCCCGACTCCCAAGAGCGCCTCACCCGCAACCCGCTGCGCATTCTAGACAGCAAGGATCCCCGCACCCGCGAGATTGCCGAGGGGGCCCCCAAGCTGCCGGATTACCTCGGCCCAGAATCGCGGGCTTTCTTCGAGCAGGTGCAAGATCACCTGCAGATGTTGGATATTCCCTACCAGTTGGATCCCTACTTGGTGCGGGGCCTGGACTACTACACCCACACCGCCTTTGAGATCGTCTCACCTGACTTGGGATCCCAGAGTACCGTCTGTGGGGGCGGTCGCTACGACGGCTTGGTGGAAGAGCTGGGCGGGCCTTCAACCCCAGCGGTGGGCTGGGCCATCGGCATGGAGCGGCTGGTGCTGCTGTTGCAAAAGAAACAAGGGGAGGCTCCGCCAGCACCGGTCGAGGTTTACGTGATCTCCCGTGGGGCGAAGGCTGAGGCCCAATCCCTCCGGATCGCTCAAGCGCTGCGCCGAGCCGGTTTCTGCACCGAGCTGGATCTGAGCGGCAGCGCCTTTGGCAAGCAGTTCAAACGGGCCAGCCGCAGCGGCGCAACTTGGGCTGTTGTGCTAGGGGATGCGGAAGCTGCAGCCGGAGAGGTACAGCTTAAGCACCTGCCTACAGGGCAACAGCAAACCCTTTTGCAAGCCGATCTGATTCAGTATCTGGCATGCCATTCGCGTCAGCAGTGCGGAGCACCTAAGGTGATGGAGCCATGTTGAATTTTTGGGTTCGGCGCGACGGCCAAGAAGACTGGCAGCCGGTACCAGCCGAGGGAGCAGTTCTGGAAGAAGATACCTACACCATTGTTGCCCGTTCGCCCCAGCCCCACTTCACCATCACGGTGGAAGTCCGGCAGCGTCCTCTAGGGCCACAGAATCAGGGCCCCAACACCGGCACGACTCCTCCACAGGTCCAAACCCGTTCTGTGCGCACCAACGATGAAGGGATCGGCATTATTTTGCCCGCCAGCCACCTCACCCCTGGGTTTTGGGAATTGCACTGCCGAGATGCCGACTTGATCGCAGAACTGTTCGGCGAAACCGAGTTGGACAATTGTCTCCGTTTTCAGGTTGTGCCTGCCCCTGCGCCTCTGGAGCCGGAACGGGGGATCCCTGCCCCGGTGGCTGAAGAGGCCGGGTTTGAGCCCCCCCAGAAAAAAGAGGTCGCCATCCCGCCAGAGCTGTTTTCCCTAATGCACAGTGAATTGGAGGGATCCCCGGAGGAGGTGCTGGTGTTGACGGGGCGGATCGGCTGCAGCGGCGAGCTGCGGGTACGGGTTTGGCAGGAAGGCGAGGAGAGCACGGTTTTCGAGGGGCAACGGCTAATTCAATTTCCCGCTGAAGCCCGAACGGCGGTGTTCAGCATTCCCATCACCCTGCCAAGCCGCGTTTGGACCCGTCCTTTGCGGGGGGAACTGGCCCTCACTCCCTCTTCCTGGCGGGATGCAGACCGGCCTTCCCAGCCCTTGACGATTCCGTTTTCCGTCCGCTGTCGAGACCTTCGCGTCAGCGTTGCGGAGCAACAAGGCGGAGAGCTGCCTCCCGCCTCCCCTCCGCGTCAGTATTGGGGAGCAACAAACATCCCACTGGCCCGGTTGCGGGAAGACCCCCCCTTAACCTTGCTGTCTCCCGAACGCACCCTGCAAAAGCTGTTGCGCATCTGGCAACACAGCGCCCCCATTTCCGTCAGCGTTGCCGAGCAACAGCGAGAGGAGGACTCAGCTTCGCCCGTTCAGCCCGCCGAGACCCAAGCCCTCCGCTCCTTCCCGGAAAAGGATCCCCTGCCATCTGCGCCCAACCCCTCCGCTCAGCCCCTACCCGAAGCAGAGACGGCAGAGTTGCCATCGCCCATCTCCTCCCCTTCCCCACCACCCCAAGCTGAGGCCATCTTGCCAACGCAAGCGGCAGCCGGGATCCCGAGTAGCCCTGTAGCTCCCTCTGAAAACTCGCTGCTGCCCCCCGCTCCGCCTGGGGTTTGTCCAACTCCCCAACTGGTGGTGCCCGAGCAACTCCGAGCCGGAGACAATTTCGATGTGGTGTTGCGCTTGCCCCCCACGACCAACCCTGCTGCAGGCCATCAAGCCCCTTTTTGGATCAAGTTTTGGGTGAAGCACGGGCGCACTCGCTCTTTGGTGGATGGCCCCCGTTGGTTGCTGGACTTCTCCCGTGACGAGCAGGGGCAGTGGCAAGCCCTCACCCGCATGACCATCCCTCCCGGAGTCCCTGAGCTGATCTTTGAAGCTTGGGCCGTCAGCCCGGATCGCCAGCAGCAGAGTGACCGAGTTACAGAGCGCCGCTCCATACTGCCTTGAAGCCTGGCTCAGTCGCTGTCTTGGACGGAACGCACCATCAGCACGGGGCAGCCGATGTGCACCCGCACATAGTCGGAGATGGAACGCCCCAACAGCCGATCCAAATCGGGAATGCTGCGGGCAATGGTAGGTCGGCGGTCAGGGGATCCCATCACCAGCAGATCGGCGTTGCTCTCGGCGGCTAAGCGGACAATTTCTGTGCCCGGATCCCCGACAGCCGTCAACACCTGGTGGCCGATTTGCCGGTTTTTGAGGATGTCGATTGCCCGATCTAGGGCCTCATCTCTACCTGGGTTGTCGGCATCCAACTGCACAGAGGCCAGGAAGATCTGGGCCCCTTGAATGCCGGAGATCAAGTCAAGGGCCGTGGCAAAGGCGGCCTGGGCAGCGGGGGAGTTGTTGAGGGCCACCATGACATGGCTGGGGTATTTGACGTAGGCGTCGTCTTTGACCAGCAGCATTGGGCAGGAGGCGAGCTGAAACACATATTGGCTCACCGAGTTCTGCAAAATGGCCATGATGCGGTTGCGCCCCCGGGATCCCATCACAATCAGCGGATTGGGCATAGACTCGGCCACCTGCAGCACCACCACTTTGGGATCCCCTTCCACCAGTTGCGTGCTGATCTTTAGCCCTGGGCGGGGGGGGAAAGTCTGCAGGGTTTGGGCCAGCAGTTCCTGCCCCTTTTGCCAGGCAGCCCGCATCTCCTCGGCAGAGGTCTGGGAAGGCACCGCATGCAGCAATGTCACGTGGCACTGGGCAAAGGCCGGCAGAGACAGAAGGGTATGCACCATTTGCTCAGTGGGGCCGCTGCCATCGATGGCGGCAATGAGGTTCTCAAATCGAGGCATGGGATCCGTTCTCCGGGCCGTAGTTTGCCAAGACTCATCCTAGATCTGCCCCTGCGGATCCCTGTTACCGTAGGGGATATCCTGCAACATTTTGTTGGGTTTCAGTAACTTAGCCACACATAGCCGGTAAAGCCGCCGCCGGCATTGGTGTTGCGACCGGCCAGGAACTGAAACCCCCCCAAGCCCAGCGTTAACCCTCCCTCCAGCCGCCAGTTGAGCTGGCCCGAAAGCTTGAGGTTGTCGTAGTCGGGATCCTGAACGGCCAAATCCCCGAACAACAAAGGCGCGCCGTTGCCCAACGTAAAATCCCCATCCAGGGCCAGGATGGCCTGCAGCTCAGGAGTCAAATCGGCCCCAAGGGTTAAGTTGGCCTTGACCCGATCCCCGGGATAGCCCAAGTAATCTCGGAACGTGAGGCAGGAGTCGAAAAAGGCGGGCAGGGATCCCAACTGGGTATTGGCCGCCACCCCAACTTTGAGATCGTAGCCGAAAACACCGTACCCCAAGGGCAGGGGAATGTCTTGGGTGGCATATCCCGGCGGGATCAAGGCCGTTAGCTGAGCCGAGAAGAAGGGATCCCCGTTTCCCCAAGTATGACGTAGGCCCAGCTCCAGATCCCGCAGGCCCTGGTTGCGCTGGGTAACGGTGTCAGCCCCGCTGGCAAAGCGATTTTCGATGAAAACGTAGCTGGTGTTGAGGTTGAGAGTGAGCTGATCGCTAAGGCCAGTCTCGGCGAAAAGGTTGAGGCGGGTTTCCCCATATTCTGAGAGAGCAGGCCCCAGTTGCCCCCCCTGGTCAAAGCGGGTGCGAGGCCGATAGACCTCCGGCTGCAGCGAAAAAAAAGTCTTGCCGGCACCGCGGGGAAAACCGCATCCTGCCCAGGCCGGCAGCTCCGGCGGCATTGCACTAACCACTAGACTCGCCAGCAGGCTTGCCCTTAGAAATCTCAGCTTCTCCATGGCAGGGATCCCGGCAGTTTCAGGGGGATTGTATCCCCAGGATCAAGCTCTGGGCCAAGATCCGGGACAAAACCGGCTTTGGAACGACTGCTAACTATGAGGTGGCAGCCGGTAGGCCCACCTGTGCCCGGAATTGGCGAGCGGCGGTCAGCGCTCCGAAGGGATCCCCCTTATACAGGCCGTAGTGCATCAAGGACAGGTGCCGCAGCCCCAGTTGAGACACTTCCCGCAGCCACTCCGGCTGGCTCATGAGCTGAAAGTCTGTATGGACAGTGTCGGCCCGTCCGCCACTGGGGTGCTTGTCCTTAATCGATGGCTCGTAGTGGGCCAACATCAGGTTGGAGTGGATAGGGGAAAACAGGCGGCAACAGAGGCGGATTTGCTCTGGGTTGCCGGGATCCGGGCCGTTCAGCTCTGGGTTAAACTCCCCTGGCCGCCGCTGGCGCATGGACTGGAAGGCGATCCCGTCCATTTGGCTCATGGTCTCGGCAAAGGGCTCCACCATGCTGCGGCCTGCCCCCTGGGAAGGGTCGTCAAAGGTGGCAATCCAGCCCCCCCAGCACAGGGCCACTTCGGCCTCTGGCAGCCGCTCTTTGATGGCCTGTCGGGCTTTGAGGACATTGCGCATCAGGGCTTGGTAGTAGGGAGCAGTGTCGGCGTTGTAGGTGTCCGCCGGGATCCGCCAATAGGAAAACTCCGTGGCCAGGCTCCAATAGGTAGGGCGGCCTTGGGGGTTGGCTTGAGCGATATAGCCGGCCAATTCGGCTACATCCTGGACAAACTGCTTGGAGATGTGGTAGTCGCCGCAGGGGCGGTGGGTGTCGTCTTCCCAGGTGATGATGTGGAGGGTATAGCCCCGCTCAAACCACTGCCGCAAAAGCCCGGCCTGGTGCCAGTTGCGCCAAAAGGAGAGATCCCCCTGGCGGTGATCAAAGCTGTTCAGCCAGCCGCTCAGGAAATGGGGATCCCACCCCTGCGCCACTGCCGCCACCTGCGGATCCGACTCGATTTCCCAGAGGAAGCGACCGGGATCCTCGCCAATGCCCACCTGCCAGCGGGCCAGCAGCTCTGACAAGTTCATGCTTCCCGTCTCGGCATTTTCCGGGCTGCGACTCCCCTGCTGACTCAAAAACTCCTGGCCACAGCCGGCAACCCCATAGGCAGCCAGCAGCGCTCCGCCCGCTTGCAGCACCTGTCGCCGCTGCCAGGATCGTCTCCTTTTCATCTCCTCTCCTCCTGCGGTTCCTCTTGGTGTTGGCGAGCCCACAGCCGCACTTGGGGGGAGCTATAAACCTCCCTGAAGCCCGGCAGCCCCTCAAAATTGAGCTCAGGCCAAAATTGCAGGATGCGATCGGCGCTCCGCAAGGGATCCGCCAGCCCCGCTACCAAGAGGTAGTCCACCCTTTCCTGGGGATGCTGAAGGGCCAGGGCAAACTCGTACTGGTGAGGAGTAAGGAAAGAGCGGGGATCCCTTGCCCAAAAGATAGCCTCAAAGTGGATGTCGTCGTCCACCAGCACTTTTTGTCCGGGCAACAGGTGGCGATAGAGATACTGCCCAACCTGGCGCTTTTCCTGCCGCAGCCTCCGCCAGTCTTCTAGGGCTTGCCCAGCAGAGGTTACTTCATACAGGTTTTGGGCAGCTTCCAACTCGCCACTAAGGGGCACTAACCCTGCCACCAGCCGCTCCCAGAGATCCCGCTCCTCGGCCACCAGGGGCATGAAGAAACCCGGCTCTTGGCTCACCCCATAACCGGCAGTGAGGCAGTTCAACCCCAAGAGGGCAGTGATCAACAGGCGCTTAGCCCAGCCGGGGCCGGCTCCGCGACACAAGTAGGCGCCCATCAGCAAAGGCAGCGGCACCCAGAAAAGGCCAAAGCGGCTCAGCTCCCGCAAAAACAGCCCCTGCCCTAGAGAAGCCAGCAGGATGACCAGCGGCATCCCCCAGACCAGAGCCCATACCCAGCGACCCGGGCCTCGGCCTAGCAGGGATCCCAGCCCCAACAGCAGATAGGCAGGGGCCAGCACCGCCAGCCATTTCCCAGCCTCCAGCACCCCCCGCCAGCCACCCGCCTGCTGCAAGTCTTCCCGCAATTGCGGCAGCCGCAGACCGCTGCCCACCTGGTAGGTGAAAGCCCAGGGATCCCCTGCCGACAGCCAGTTCACGTACAGCCAGCTCAACATCAGGGCCAGGCTGATAAACCCTGCCACCAGCAGCGAAGCCAGCCGAAAACCCCAGGACTGTTTGCGAAAAGCCAACAGCAGCACCCCTGCCACCCAGGGCAGCAGCCACCCACTTTCCCAACGCAGCACCATCAGAGGCCCCAGCGCCAGCCCAATGAGCAGTAGCCGTAGCGCAATGGGCAGCTCGCCAGAATCCGCCCCAGTCTCTGCCCTGGCCTGCTCCTCTTTACTCAAGGGAAACAGCAGGGCCATGTTCACCCCCACCAACCCTGCTGTGGCTGTCCAAACAGGGCTGCGCAGCAGCATCAAGATCAAAGTCGGCTGCACCACCATCAACAAACCCCACAGCCAGCACCATCCCACCTCCACCGGCAAACGGCGTAACTGCCGCCACACCCAGCCCAGCACCAGAGAGCCCAAGATGGTCTGCAGCAACAGCGGGGATCGTCCCAGAATGGCCGTGGCCAGCACCAGGGAGGGGGGGAAAGTGGTGCCGACAATGGGCAGGCGCGGATCCGGCCCCAGGGCGGCTACGGATCCCTTATAGCCAAGAAACTGCATCTCCAAGCTCACCCAGCTCCAGCCTTCCTTCAAACCCCACAGAAGGCTAGCCAGCAGCAGAAACAGGATCCCGGTAGACCCGAAGAGCCGCAAGAAAGCCCTGAGCTTGGTGAGAAACATGGGTTGCTTTAACGACTTCAAGAAGTTAGAAGGCAACTCATTCAACAGCGAATCAAGCCTTAAGAGTTGTCTGATGAGAACAAGTTTCAGAAAAAGTATGGGGATGGGCTGACGTGTCTGGGAACTGGACACAGGGCTAGATTAGCATTCCCTGGCCTGAGAGACTTTATCTACGAGTTTTGGCGTAGGCCAATTCAGCCATATTGTCGATGAGGAGGTCTCGGATTCTGAGAGAGGATGGGGACGACTTTGCAAGGACATGATCTTATGTTGCAGGCTGTGCGGGACGTGAATGAAGCAGCAGTTCCAGCGCTTGAGCTGGTGCCCTCTCAAGCAGAGACCCGTCCCTGGGGATCCTTCTGGGTTTTGGATGAAGGCCCGATGTACAAGATCAAGCGCATCGAGGTGAAGCCTGGCCATCGGCTCAGCCTGCAGATGCACTACCACCGCAGCGAGCACTGGATCGTGGTCAGGGGCACAGCGAAAGTGACCCGTGGAGAAGAGGTGATGCTGCTGAGCTCCAACGAGTCCACTTACATTCCCCCCTGCACCAAGCACCGCCTGGAAAACCCCGGCACCCTTCCCTTGGTGTTGATCGAGGTGCAAAACGGGGAATACCTCGGGGAGGACGACATCGTGCGCTTTGAGGATGACTACGCCCGCCAGTAGAGGGATCCCCTGGGCATCCGAATCTACGGTTTGTGCGTACAGACCCCGAAAGCTTACAGATTTCTGCATGTTGGGCAAACTTGGGTCAGGTGGGCCAAGGGGCTTGCCTGCACTAGACAAGTGAGGGATAAGCAAGAGGGGGTCAAGGTGACGCAGAAGGCAAGGCAGTGGGCTTTGTGGGTTGCCGGTTTGCTTTGGTGTTGCGGGCCGACGGCTGTCCACGCAGCGGAAGTCATTTCTCTGCAAAGGCTGGGCTACGACCGCTCGGTGCTGCTGCAAGGAGCTAACCCGCGTCTAGATATCGGGATCCCTGCCCCCCTGAACGGTGTTGACCCTGAGGCCAGCTTTGTGCAGTTGCGCCTGGATCCCTCGCCGGTGCTCAAGCCCACGTCCACGGTGCGGGTGCTGATCAACGAGGAGCTAATGGGCCTTTTTCTGGTGCGGGACCTGCGGCAGGAGCCGGTGGTGCGGGTGCCCATCCCCAGCTTGGCCGCTGGCGAGCGCTTTATCACCTTGTCGGTGCAGCCTTTCCTGAGCATTACCGACGACATCTGTGCCGACTTGAATACCGGCAATTTGCTGCTGACGGTAGGGCGGGACAGTTTCTTTGAGCTGGCGCCCCTCGTTCCTGATGCCACGGTGGCCGGTTTTCTGGGCCGGCTGTATCCTCAGGTTACTTTGGTAGTGCCGGCCAATCCTTCCTCTGAGACGGCGGAAGCAGCTCTGTGGCTGTACAGCCTCCTTTCTCACCTGTTTCCGCAAACGCCCATCCTGTGGAGCAACCGTCCGAAGCAGGGGGCACAGGTGATCTTAGAGCCGGCCAATTTCACCCCCCACTTGCAGCATCAAATTACCCCAGAGGGATCCCGCCTGCGAGTGGCCGCCCGCCGGGAAGCTATTCTTGCTCTCTATGAAGAATGGAAGCGGGCGGGGCTGGTCAGCCGCGGCATCCAGGTGACAAGGGTGGCGGATCTGGAGAGAGCGCTCAGGGCCAACCGCCTCAGCCTGCGAGAGCTGGGGATCGTGGATCCGCTGCTGCGGGGGTTTGGCAGCCAGTCTTTGGTCTTCAACTTCAACCTGTCCCAATTGGGGGGACGACCGCGGGATCTGGCGGCGCAACTGGATGTGATCATGAACCCGGTGGATGGCCGGGTGGGGGATCGTCTCACCGGCTACGTGTTCTTAAATGGGGTGATGCTGCGCACCTACAACCTAACCGGGCGCACCCAGCTCAACGAAACTGTGACCCTGCCCACCCGCCTGCTGCGCCGCTTTAATCAACTGGAGCTCCGCTTTGACTATGGCGCCAGCCCCGGTAATTGCCAGGGATCCCTGACCCCGCTGACTTTGCAAGTGCGTTCCGATAGCTCTGGCCTTCTCTGGAGCGGCTACCAAGCCCCCACTGGCGAGCTGCAGGAGATCCCGGCGGTGCTTCGAGGATCCGGCCAAGTGTGGGTGGGGGATCCCCAACTGCTGCCGGCTGCCGCCTACCTGGTCGGTGCCCTCAGCCGGCTGGCTGCCCGACCCCTGCTGCCCACCCTTGAGGTTTTGCCCAAAGAGGAAGCCAACCTGGAGACGGGGAACTTTGCCTGGCAGGTGATCGTGGCTGGGCCAGATCAGGTGGAGCTTAATAGCCCCATCCGGCTGGGATCCCAGTTTGAAATCATCAATCCCCTCAACCGACAGGTGGCCTTGGCCGCTCAGCCTCAAGAAAACCTCGGCCTTTTGCAGTACTTTCTCCTGAAAGGTAAGCCGAACCTTTGGCTTTCCTGGTGGGGATCTGACCCGGCTTTGGCAGAGCGCCTCAGCCGCGGCCTTGCCGATCCGCGCACCCGCCTGGCCAACCAGCTACAGGGAAACGTGCTCACCGCCTATGCCGCTGCCCCCGATCTCACCCAAGTACAGAGCTGGGATCTCACCCCGTCGGGCTATCGAGTGCGCTACCCCGGTCGCTTCAGTTGGCAGCTTTTGTTGTGGCAATACCGCTATTGGTTAGTGCTGCTGCTGGCCCTTTTGCTGGCAGTAGGAGCCTGGAATACCTACCAACGCTTGGCCCGCCGCCCTGAGTCGCCCACCCTTTCCTAGGGGGGTTGGCAGAGGACTTCCGGTTAAACCAGACTTGAGCCAAGCAAGGACTCCGTCCCACTTGCGCGAATAGGGTTTCCAGCCATGCTCCAGTCCCTCAAATCCTCGCTTTTGCGCACGGGCTACCTTACCCGGCAGCAATTGGCTGAGGCTGAGGAGTATCGCGAAGCAGCTAGTTGCTCCTTGCCTAGGGCTCTTTGGAGCTTGCGAGTCATGCACCCGGACAAGTTTGTCAACTTGTGTCGCCAGATTCTGGACCGGCCTAGGCTGAGAGACTGGCTGCTCAAGCACTCCCTAGATCCAGAGCTGCCTTGGCTGATTGAGCCTATTGATTTGGTGCCGGTGCGCTTTTTGCCCTGTGGCTGGCTCGACCCGCAAACTGTTGTGGTGGCCACAGAAGAGCCGGGCTTCCCCGCCATTTGGCAGTCTGTGAAACACCTGTGCCCGGAAGCAGAAAAACTCTGGGAGATCCCAGCCACTGAAAAGCAGATCCTGACGGTCATCCTTGAGCGCAAGCTGGCCGCCGAGCTGCTGGGCAGCCGTCTTACCTTAGAGCAGTGGCAGCAGGCTTTGGAGATCCGCCGCCGCACCGGCTCCAGCCTGGGGCAGGTGCTGACCCGGCTGAGCTACCTCTCCACCCCCGAGTATCTCAGCATCCTAGCCCATTTGCTGGGCTACCCCGCTGTCTCAGAACTAATGGGGACAGGGCTGCTCCACCGCGACGAGAGCCTGAGCCGGCAGTTTGATCCCGAGGTGATGATGCGCCACCTCTTCTACCCCTTGAGCTGGACGGATGAGCACACCCTTACAGTGATGGTCAATGACCCCCTGGACTGGGCGGTGGATGAGCTGCTCTACAGCTGGCGGCCAGGCTTGCGGATTGAAAAGGTGCTGGGCACCGAGCAGGATATCACGCAACTGCTCAGCCAAGACCAGGGATCCCGCTTCAGCCAAGAGGCGGTGTACAAGCTGATGGCCCGCCTGCCAGAAGAATCGGCCTCGCGGGTGTTTACTCCTTCTCAGATTGCAGTGGGCTACGGCCTGCTGCTGCTGTTGCTTTGGGGATTGGCCACTGCTCCCTGGACGACCCTGACGATTTTGGTGGTGCTGATCAATCTCTTCTACGTGGCCTCGATTCTGTTTAAGCTATTGCTCAGTCTGGTGGGATCCGCCGATCGCTTCCACCAGATTACCGATGAGGAAGTAGCCGCTTTGGATGATCGCGACTTGCCCATCTACACCATCCTGGTGCCGGTCTACAAAGAACCGGAAGTGATGCCGATTCTCATCAACTCCCTCTCCAAGCTGGATTACCCCCACGAGCGCTTAGATGTGCTCATCTTGCTAGAAGAAAACGACCGAGACACCATTGAGGCGGCCCGGGCTGCCAAGCCCCCCCGCTACGTGCGCCTGCTCATCGTGCCAGATAGCAAGCCCAAGACCAAACCCAAAGCCTGCAACTACGGCCTGGCCTTTGCCCGTGGCGAATACCTCACCATCTACGACGCCGAAGATATCCCCGACCCCGATCAACTGAAAAAGGCGGTTGTGGCCTTCCAGAAAGGGGATCCCAGCTTGGTCTGCGTCCAGGCTGCCCTCAACTACTTCAACCGCAACGAGAACTTCCTCACCCGCATGTTCACCCTGGAGTATTCCTATTGGTTTGATTACCTTCTGCCGGGTTTGGAAACTCTGAAAATGCCCATCCCCCTGGGAGGCACTAGCAACCACTTTCGCACTGACCGCCTGCGGGAGCTGCAGGGATGGGATCCCTTTAACGTCACCGAAGACGCAGATCTAGGCATCCGCGCCAGCCAGCACGGCTATACGGTGGGGGTGATCAACTCCACCACTTATGAAGAGGCCAACTGCGCTGTTAAAAACTGGATCCGGCAGCGCTCCCGCTGGATCAAGGGCTACATGCAAACTTGGCTGGTGCACAACCGCAACCCCCTGCGCTCCTTGCGCAAGCTGGGCCTCAAAAACTGGCTATCCTACCAATTTTTTATCGGGGGCAGCTTCTTTACCTTTCTCACCAGCCCCATCATGTGGCTGCTGTTTATTTACTGGCTGCTCACCCGCGCCCATTGGCTGCAAAACCTATTTCCCAGTTGGCTGGTTTATCTGGGCTTGTTTAACCTCCTGGTGGGCAACGCCATTGGGATTTACCTCAACTTGGTGGCCGTTTTCCGGCGAGGGTACTACGATCTGGCCTTCTATGCCCTGCTCAACCCCATCTACTGGCAACTGCACTCTATGGCAGCTTACATGGCTCTGTGGCAGCTCTTTACCAAGCCCTTCTACTGGGAAAAGACCATCCACGGCCTGAGCAAGTTTACCCACGCCAAAGTCCAGGAAGCTGCTCACAAAGCAGCCTAGGCTACTGAATCGGTTTCCCAAGCAGTGGTGACGAAGTGAGGACAGCCAGCACCCTTCTAGAAGCTGTAGTCCGAGTCTACGATCACAGCACAACCACTGGGGTGGAGACAGCTAGCCATGATCACCTTGACAGAAAAGTTGCCCTCGTAGGGCGCCTGCACGATGGGGAAATCGTCCAACAGTTCGTCTGCAGCCACCACCTGACCGCTGGCATCGTAAAGCACCAGATCCACATCGAAGCAATCCTGGTCGCACTGCGCCCAGATGTTTTCACCTCGGTAGAAATAGCCTGTAACTACGGTCGATTGTCCATTAAGAAGCCACAAACTACGGCTCTGAGCCCAAGCGGCAGCGCCCCCGATAACTGTGGCCGCTCCTATTAAGCTTGCCACCAACCAGCCCCGCACCGAAGCCATAAGACTGCCCTCCCTACTGAAAAACGGAGATAGATTTTCTACAGGGATCCACCTCAACGCCCACACTCTAGCACCCAGATCCGTTTCTCCCGAATGATTCAGATCACGTTAAGGATCTTAAGAATCTCATGCTGAAAATCGCGAAAAAGAGTTACAAAAAAAGGGATCCCGAGTAGAGCAGGGATCCCTCAATTCTGACCAGAAATCCGGCGAAGCTCCCGCATCGGTCTGGCCGACTTCTCATTGCGGCAAATTCAGTTCCCCCCTTCGCCCTAAGGGATCCGTCAAAACACTGCCGGCGGGGCCTTTGATTTGAATGGTGCAGCGGCTGCCGGAGACTTCAATAACGTTGTAGTTGGGCACCGCCAGCTCCAAAAAGCGCAAGTTGCCCGTCGTTACCCCTGGGATCCCGCTCACCTGGGGATTGGCCGGGTTCACCGGTGCCAAAAAGCCGTTCACAATCCGGTAATACAGGCGGCTGGCATTGGGGATCCCCAGTTGATTGCCCAGCTCGTCAATGCTCAGGGCCGTAACGCTCCGCCCGGTGGGGCCGGTCCACACCTCCCAGATAGGGTTGCTGCTGCCGGGGTTGACCTGGCCGATGAAGCCGGCGTGGTTGTTGCCCGTCAGGAACACCACGTTGCGGATGTTGTTGCTCTCAATAAAGTCAATGACTTCCTGCCGCTCCAGCCAGTAGCCTTCCCAAACATCGTTGGAGCGGAAGTAGGTCACCGTGATGGGAAACTCGCTGACGATGAACTTGTAGGTGGCGGTGGAGTTGCGCAGGCCGTTGAACAGCCACTGCTTCTGCGGATTGCCCAAGAGGGTACGGGGCGTGCGGCGCAGCAGGTTAAACAGGGCTTGTTCGGATCCCGGCGGGCCAAAGAAGAGGGTCTCTTGTTCGGGCGTGAGGCGAACGCCGGCCAGCTCCAAAAAACGCTGACGGGTCAGGCCGGGGGGCAAAATGGGCAAAATGGGGGTGACCGCCGCCAAATCCCGGTACTGGCGCAGATCCAGGATAAAGACTTCGGCATTGGCCCCGTAGCGGAAGCTGCGAAACAGCCGATCCCGGCTATCCACACCGGCCACATCTGTCAGGTTGGGGGTAATGGGGTTGTATTCAAAAAAGGCTTGGTAGCCCAGCACCTTGAGATCTTCCACATCGCGGGTTTGCCCGGTGGTGTCGTTCAGCTGAGTGGCCCGGCCACCGCGGGCCTTCTGGCCACTGTAGTTGTCAATTACCTCGTGATCGTCCCAGTTGACAACAAAGGAAGTCCGGCCAAACAGTTGCACGAACTCTCGTCCGGCATAGTTGGGATCCCGCTGATCCCGATAGAGGCTGCGGTAGAACTCCAGATTGCCGATGGGATCTAACCCCAGCCAGAAGCGATCGGCGTAGACGGTATCGCCGTTAAAGGAAATGAAATCGATATCGCCGCGGCTGACTTCTGCCAGCATGGCTGCCCCAATAGGAAAGGGAGGCTCGTTGGCACAACTGATGTGTAAGAAGCGAATGGGTCGTCCATCCCCAGGAGCTGGCAGGGTGCGAAACTGGCCTACAGGGCTGGTAAACCCCTCGCTGACAAACCGGTAGAAGTAGCGCTGCGCTGGCCTCAAGCCGGTGACGACGGCACGAGCAATGTAGTCGCCTGGCTCAGTGCGGTAGTTGCGGCCCGCCACACGGCGAGCAGTAAGTGAAACTTGTTGCGAAATGGGGTTGAACTCGGAATTCTCAGCCACCTGCAACGTCACCGCAACCGTATCTGTCGCACTGGCCGGGATCACCCGCGTGGAAAGCACCGCCCCTTCCGAGGTGGGATCCCCGGCAAATACCCCTTGGGGAAATCCAGGCTCTCCCAGGGGGGGAATGGAGGAACTGGAGGTGCCCCCACAGGCAGCCAGGGCAGCTGCCCCACCCCCAAACATCAGCAACTGCAGGAAAAAGCGACGGGAACGCAGGGAACTCATAGGGCCCACCTCAGGGACACAGGCAAATGTAAAGGGATCCGCAGCAGAGGCCAATCGCCTTTTTAGTCAAGCACTTTTGCCCTCAAGCTGAGGTTGTGGGCAGGTGAAGGTTGGGTTAGGGTTTGTTTAATGGATTAGGCTCCCCAGGGCCTTTTCACAGAGCTTGCTGAGAAGGCTAAAATTTCATTACAGTTTTTCCTGCTTTTGCCCCATTTCTGCGGTTTTGCGTTCCTTAGACTTCTTTTGACCCTGCCGAAGGAGGGATCGTTGTGGCTACAGAGACCCTGGTCAAGCCTTCTGTAACCCCAAAGCACATGCCCATGTACCGGGTGTTGCTGCACAACGACGATGTCAACACCATGGAGTACGTGGTGCAGGTGCTGGTCAAGGTGATCCCATCCATGATGCCGCCGCAAGCCACCGAGATCATGCTAGAGGCCCACAACAACGGTGTTGCTGTGGTGATCGTGGTGCCGCGGGAGCACGCGGAGTTTTACTGTGAGCAGTTGCGTCAGCACGGCCTCACCAGCTCCATTGAGCCGGAACGCTAAGCAGGAGCGGTTGGGGTGGGCCTGCTGATTGCAAAACTCAAGGCTTTGCCCTTGCCGCTGCGGCTGTTGCTGTTTTTGGGGATCCCCCTCCTAGCCTGGCTGCCGTGGGTCGGGCTGGGGGGGTGGTTTTTTCCGGAAGCGCGAGCCTACCTGTGGCTGCCCCTGTATGCCTTGCTGCTGGTCTGGCTGGGGCTGTGGGGATCCGGGTTTGCCGCCTATGGACTGGATGGCAGTTGGCCTTGCCGAGGCGGGATCCTGTGGGGCCTGGGGATCGGGGTCGGGGGGCTTTTCTTGCTTTTGGGCCTGGAGGGATCCCTGGGTTGGCTGAGTTGGAGGCCAGTGGACAGGGGATCCCTGCTGGTCTATGGGTTGCTGGGGTTGCTTTTGGGCTTGGGGGTGGCGCTGGCGGAGGAGCTGTTTTTTCGCGGCTGGCTGCTGCAGGAGATGCTGCTGGACTACGGTTGCAGCACTGCGGTGTGGGGATCCAGCTTCCTCTTTGCTGTGGCCCATTTCCTGAAGCCTTTGCCTGAGATTCTCGCCACCTGGCCGCAATTTCCCGGACTGTGGCTGATGGGGCTGCTGCTGGTGCAGGCGAGGGTCTGGAACCAAAACAAGCTGGGCCTTAGCCTAGGGCTGCACGCGGGTTGGGTATGGGGCATGGCCTGGGTCAACAACTTGGCCTGGATAGACTACACCGGCAGGGCGCCAGCGTGGCTAACGGGGATTGGTGGCAACCCCTTGGCGGGCCTGATGGGCTTGCTTTTTCTAGGAGGGACTTTCGCATTTCTCAACGGCCTGGCTCAAGCTGGCTGGCTACCGGCAGACCTGGAAAAGCGTTGATTGAGCTGATCGATAAAGAATAACCTACTCTCCCCAAGGCCCTTCCTCGTAGTAGGCGGTCACCTGCTCCTTGGGCGGCTGGGTAAGCAAGCTTACGCCAATTAACACCCCACTGCCGATCACCACTGCCGGGATTACGGGTAACCAGCCCCCTGTCCAAGCCCGCGGCAACAGACCCGACAGCCAACCTAAAGTCAGGCCACTGGAGACGAGGGCCCCGGCTACTGCCCCGGCGCGGGTAGCCCGCTTCCAGTACAGGCCAGCAATTAAGACAGGGAACAGCATGGCGTTGCCCTGAAAGCTCCAGGTGGCAATCTCCACAATCAGCCCCGGCGGGTTAAGAGCAATCACAAAGGAAGCTAGGCCGATCCCCAGCACCACCCAGCGTCCCAATTGTTCTTCTTGGTGGGGGGAAAGCTGGCGTCTAAAGAGGGTCACTACCAGATCCCGCGTTACCAACGAGCTGGCCGTAAGGAGCTGTGAGTCTGCCGTGGACATGAGGGCGGCCAGAGCTGCTGTAATCACCACCGCTGCCACACCGCCGGGCAGAGTTTGCAACATCAGGGGCATGATCTGGTCCGCTTTCTCCAGGCCGGGAAAAGCCAGGCGGCCCCAAACCCCAAGAAGAGCTGCCGGGAAAAAGACCAGCAGAATCAGCAGCGGCCAGACTACCATCAGGGTCTTGAAGGGATGAGCACTCCTGGCCATGTAAAAGCGCTGGAAAAATTGTGGGAAAAGGGGAGTGGCCATGAAAAACAGCAGTTGATTGCCGAGTAACCCTTGCCAGCTCCAGCGCCCATTGGGGCCGGGCAAGCTCAGCCAGGGATCCAGTTCGCTACCCGCTTCTCTCCCTAGGGAGAAAGCCACTGCAACAAAGGCCACCCCCATCCCCAGAATCAAGATGATCCCCTGCACCACATCCGTCCAGACCACCGCCTGGGATCCTCCAAAGAGCACATACCCCAGGATCACCAAGGCCACCACCACTGCCAAGGGCCAGTAGGGGATCCCCTCCCCCAAGACAGCCGCTAGGGTTCGGGCCCCGCCAATGATCTGGATGCTGATGTAGGGGGCTGTAAACACCAAAGCGCTCAGGCAATACAACAACGCCAACAGGGGGCTTTGAAAACGATGGCCGAAGAACTCCGAAGGGGTGATGAAGCCAAAGTGTTGGGCTGCTAGCCATACCCGGTAGCCCACCCACAAAAACAGCCCCGAAATGAAGGCGGTGGTCACTCCCACCCCCAGGAAGATCCCTAGGCCGTGGGTATAGGCATCTGCCGGCACCCCAATGAAGGTAAAGGCGCTGAGCAAGGTGGCCAGCGTCGTCAAAGTTAGAGCCAGGGATCCCAACCCCCGCCCCGCCAAAAAGTAGCTAACCGGATCCCGACCGCTGTGGCGATAGCTCCAGAAGCCAATGGCCGCCAGCAGCAGCAAGTATGCCCCCACCACACCCAGACTCAAAACCGTGTTACTCATCTCCGCCTCTCGGCCAGCAAACGCGCACAATGTAGAAGTTAAGAGGTACCAACAGCAGGACAGCCAATCCCGCCAGCCAATACCAGGCCGGGATCCCCAAAAACTGGGGCTGGGCCGAGCGGGATCCCACCCAGGTCAACAGCCACAGCAGGAGATAGGCCCCCCACACCCAAGCTTGGCGCATCCGCCCAAACCGCAGGGGCCTTGATCCCTGAAGGTTACCGCCGGGATCCAACCCTGACATCTACCCATCTCCTGCTTTTTTGCCAAGCGTTCCTTTTGCCAATCATTTAAGATACAGCCACTACTGCGCAGAGCTAAATTGTCTTTTCCCCTTTCCCCTTCAGATCCTGTTGGCAAGAGGGAGCCTTCCCGTGGGCCAGGCCATGAAGAACGGGAGCGGCCCTACTGGCTAGCTTGGGCCCGCATCAAAGGGATTGGCCCCCACCGCCTGAAACGGCTGGCGGAGTTTTTTGGATCCCTGGAGCGGGCTTGGCAAGCGGATGCCCCGGCCCTGCGGCAGGTGGAAGGCATTGGCCCCACCCTGGCCCAGGCTATTGTCTCTGCCCGTCCTGGCCTTGATCCCGAGCAGATCCTGGAGGAAACCCTCAAAGCGGGGATCCCCTTTCTCACGCCTGCAGATCCGGACTATCCGCCGCTGCTGTGGGAGGTGCCAGATCCCCCGCCCATTCTCTATGCCCTAGGAGAATGTCCCAATTGGCAACAGCCGGCTATTGCCATCGTCGGCACCCGCGCCCCTACGGCCTACGGTCGACAGTGGACCCAGAAAGTCAGCGCTGCCCTGGCGGAAGCTGGCTGTGTGGTGGTCTCGGGGCTGGCAACGGGGATCGACGGCATTGCCCACCAGGCCTGTCTGGATGCCGGCGGCAAGACGGTGGCCGTGGTGGGAACGGGGGTGGACAAAGTTTACCCAGCTCACCATCAAGCTCTCTACCGGCGCATCCTGGCCCAAGGGGCCATCCTCAGCGAATATCCCCCCGGCACGCCACCGGCCAAGGAGCATTTTCCCCAGCGCAACCGCATCATTGCCGGCCTCTGCCGCGCCACTTTGGTGATGGAGGCTCCGGAAACCTCGGGAGCGCTAATTACTGCTCACCTGGCCAACCACTACGGTCGGGAAGTGTATGCCCTGCCGGGGAACATCGACACGGCAGCAGCCCGCGGCTGCCTGCAGCTCATCCGCGACGGCGCCGGCATGATCCTGGGGATCGAGGAGCTGTTGAAAGACTTGGGCCTCCTCCAGGGATCCCCTGTGCTAAAGCAGCCCTCGTCCACTGGCCCCAGCGATCCCCAACAGCAACTGCTCTGGCAGCTGCTAGGGGAGGGCATCCTCAGCCTCGATGCCCTGGCCCAGGCTAGCCAGATGGATATTGCCACCCTTTCCAGTACCCTGCTGCTTATGGAATTGGAAGGCTGGCTGGTACAACTGCCGGGGATGCGCTACCAGCGGGCTCGCTGAGGCTGGATCCCTGCACTGCTTCTCCGATAGGAGCACGGCAAGCGGGATCCTCGTGGCGGGGGTTGTTCACATAGGTGCTGACCGGATAAGCCGCCATGGCTTCTGCTGGGTAGGGGCGGAGCAAGGGCAAAAGCAGCTTGGGATCCTGCACCTGGGGATCCAGCCAGAGGTCGTAGTCGTTTTCCGTCAAAATCACGGGCATCCGCTCGTGAAAAAGCTGCATCAGACGGTTGGCAGCGGTGTTGAGGATGGCACAGGTTTCCACCTCCACCCCCTCTGGACTGCGCCAGCGTTCCCAAATGCCGGCAAAGGCAAATACCGGTCGATCCAGCAGGTGAAACCAGTAGGGTTGTCTGCCCTTCTTGCCTGTACCCTGGTCGGCCCACTCGTAGAAGCCATCTGCCGGGATCAGGCAGCGACGACGGCGGAAAGCTTCGCGGAAAGAAGGCTTCTCAGCTACTGTCTCAGCTCGGGCATTGATCCAGCCGGCCTGAGGAGCTCGGCTCCAGCTGGGGATCAAGCCCCAGCGAAAATGGGTTGCCTCGCGCTGAAGGGATCCCGCCACCACCGCCAGCACCGGCTGAGAAGGAGCGATGTTATACCGGGGGACAGCTGCCCTTTCTTCTGCTGCCACCGGCAAGCCAAAATGCTGCCTCAGCACTTCTGGCGCCACTCCCAGGCTAAACCGTCCACACATGCTTGTCCCCCAAATGACCCACCGACAGGATCCCCTAAACCTTGGTGGAAATGCCCAGCAACTGCAGGATCCCGCGCAGGGGAATCTCCACCCACTCGGGGCGGTGGTTCAACTCATAGCCCAGCTCGTAAATGGCTTTTTCCAGCAGATAGGCGTCCAACAACACCTCTATCTCTTGCAGGCTGCGGGGCAAAAAAGCCGCTTGGGAAGCCACCTGCAGATATTCGGCCAAAAAGCCCGCGCAGACCCAGCGGTGCCAAAACTGGGCCCACCGCATCATGTCGGGGCAGTGGTCGGCGCAGACCAAGCCGCTCTCCAGTTGCTGGCGCAAAGCTGTGTGGACAGCATAGTGGAAGGATCGCAGCATCCCCGCCACATCCCGTAAGGGGCAACGCTTGAGACGCCGTTCGCCCAAAGAGCGGGCCGGCTCCCCTTCAAAGTCGATGATGACAAAGTCTTTGCCGGTAAACAGCACCTGGCCCAGGTGATAATCCCCGTGGCAGCGGGTACGCAGGGCGGTGATCTTCCGCTCCAGGATCAGGCGGAAGCGGCTCATGATTTCCCCTTCTTGGTCGCAAACAGCCCGAGCCAAGTTGGCCTCTGCTTCCGGCAGCTTGGGGAGCTGCTTATAAGGACTCCGTCCCGCTGACGCGAACAGCAGCGGAAACACCTGCCCCACCAAGTTGCGCATGGACTGGTAAACGGAGCGCTGGTACAGGCTGGAGAAAGGCTCTGGGGCAAAGTCTTTGTTCTCCGTATCGGCAGCCAGGGCGATGTGCAGCTCGGCGGTGCGCTTGGCCAAGATCCGCACCGATTCTAGGTAGCTGCCGATGGTGGCGTAGGCCAGCTCCGGCAAGGGCTGTTGGGAAAGCTCCAAGAAGGATCCCTGCGGCACGGGCACGGGATCCACCTCTTGGTAGTGAACCAGCACCGCCTCAAAAAATTGCCCCAGGCTGTCCAGGGTGTAGTGCCAGGCATCTCCCTCGTTGGGGATGTACTCCTGCAAAATGGCCAGGGTAATGGGCTGATCGGCGGGATCAAACCCACGGGCCCCGCGACGACGGCGATACTCCAGGGATCCCAGCAGCCGTGGCACGCGCACCTGGGGATGGTGCTCCAGCAGGTAGCGGCCTATCTCCAGCTCTGGGTTTACCCCCTCGGCCACCCGGTGGTAGAGCTTGAGGAGGTAGTGGTTGCCGTAGACAACGGAGGTGTAGCTCTGCTCCGCCTTGAGGAGGCGGGGTTCCAGGTCATGCTCAAGGGCAGCAAAGCTAGTGGCCCAGAGCTCTCCCTGACGGTGACGCAGGCGGCCCTGCTGGGCAATTAGCTGCAGCAGCCGCAGCAAGAAGCTTTTGTCAGCCAGAGCGTTGAAAATTACTCCCGCCGGCCCTCCGGCCACTTGCACAGGGAGGATGACCGCCTGGGGCATCTCTAGGCGCAGGTGTACGGCTGCTTCTTGGGTGGCATAGCCCACAGGGAGAGAGTAGAGCTGCGTATCGCCCTCGATAAACTCGGCCTGGAGAAGCAAGATCTGGCTGCCCAGCAAGGACTCCTCTTCTCGGCGGCAGGGGATAGCCTGCAGGATATGGATCGCCTGGAGCTGGCGGTTTTGGGAGCCAAACCAACGACAGCGGTAGAGGTAGTCCGCCAAGACTGCCTCCAGCTGCTTTTGGCTTTCCCCTTGCAAGAGACTGTCCCAACTACCACTTTGAACAACCAGAGGACTACCACTTTGAACAACCAGAGGGACCAGGCGTTCCTGCTCCTCCGCTTTGCTGGGGCTGAGGTGGATGGTCTCCGTTTTGGGCTCAAGGGAAAACCAGTAAAAGGAATGGGGGCCTAGCGTTAGGAAATAGGGCAGTCGCCCAATAGGGGGAAACTCGGTGTGGCCAAAGATCTCCACCGGGATCAATCCTTCCCACGGCGATAGATCCAGCCCCACCCACTGGGCGTAGCGGGAGAGATTGGCCACCACCAAGATGCGCTCGCCGCGGTAGGCTCGCACAAAGGCAAGCACCTTGCGGTTTTCTGGGTGGAGCAGCTCAAAGGAGCCGCGGCCAAAAGCTTGGAATCGCTTGCGCACGGCGATGAGCCGCTTCATGGTCCACCACAGGGAATGGGGGTTGTTTCGCTGCGCCTCCACATTGACAGCTTCGTAGTGGTACTCGGCGTCGATGACGATGGGCAGGTAGAGCTTCTGAGGGTTGGCCCGCGAAAAGCCGGCGTTGCGGTCGGCGCTCCACTGCATGGGGGTGCGCACGCTATTGCGATCCCCCAGGTAGATGTTGTCCCCCATGCCGATCTCGTCCCCGTAGTAGATGACCGGCGTGCCGGGCAGAGAAAACAGCAGGCTGTTCATCAGCTCGATGCGGCGGCGGCTGTTGCCCAGCAGGGGGGCCAAGCGGCGGCGGATCCCCAGGTTCACCCGCGCGTTGGGATCCTTGGCGTACACCTGGTACATGTAGTCCCGCTCCTCGTCAGTGACCATCTCCAGGGTGAGCTCGTCGTGGTTGCGCAGGAAGAGGGCCCACTGGCAGGTTTCAGGAATGGGAGGGGTTTGTTGCAGGATGTCAATGATGGGGAAGCGATCCTCCATCTGGATGGCCATAAATAGCCGTGGCATGAGGGGAAAGTGGAACTCCATGTGGCACTCGTCCCCATCGCCGAAGTAGGCCACAGCATCTTCTGGCCACTGGTTGGCCTCCGCCAGCAGCATGCGGCCAGGATACCTTTGGTCAATGTGTCGGCGCAGAGCCTTGAGAAAGGCATGGGTCTCCGGTAGGCTCTCGCAGGTGGTGCCCTCCCGCTCGTAGAGATAAGGCACCGCGTCCAGCCGCATGCCATCTACCCCCAAGCTCAGCCAAAAGTCCACCACCTCGAACATGGCTTTTTGTACGGCGGGGTTGTCGTAGTTGAGATCTGGCTGGTGGGAGTAAAAGCGGTGCCAGTAGTAGGCCTTGGCCACTGAATCCCAGGTCCAGTTGGACGCTTCAAAGTCTTGAAAGATAATGCGGGCCTCTTTGTACTTTTCGGGGGTATCGCTCCAAACGTAAAAGTCCCGCTCGGGGGTGCCGGGGGCAGCTCGTCTGGCCCGCTGAAACCAGGGGTGCTGATCCGAAGTGTGGTTGAGGATGAGCTCAATGATGACGCGGATCCCCCGCTTATGGGCAGCCTCCAGAAAGATCTTGAAGTCCTCTAGGGTGCCCAAGTCAGGGTGAACACTGGTAAAGTCAGAAACGTCGTAGCCGTCATCTTTTAAAGGCGAGGGGAAAAACGGCAGCAGCCAGACGGCTGTAATCCCCAGTTCTTGCAAGTAGTCCAGCTTTTCGGTCAGGCCCTGGAAGTCGCCCACGCCATCGCCGTCGCTGTCGAAAAAGGCCCGTGCCGGCAGCTCGTAGATGATTGCATCTTTGTACCAAAGGGGGTCGTGGGTGAGGGGGGAGATGAGGCTGCGCAGAGGGGCTCGGATCATCATGTCGGTCATGTCGGCAACAGAGACAGGATTGGGACACCTTGGCAACCCTAGCCGTTGAATGGGGATCCCCTCAATAGGCTACAGCCTTCTCTTGGGTGCCAGGGATCCCCGGCGTCGGTTCAGGCAATGCCACTCCGCTTCTGGGCTTCCTTGCGGGAGACGGCCACGTGGCGCAGGCCGGCCCGGAGCAGCTCCTGCTCGATCAAGGCAAAAAACCGCTGCCGATCCCCGCTTCTCACCACCGCCAAATGATGGGCTTCCGCCAAGGCGATGGGGTAGCCAAAGCCCTTGTGCACTTGGCTCAGCACCCCTGCCAGAGCCCGCTGCAGCAACTCCGCATCCTGGACCACCCAAGCGGGAAACTCCAGGCGAGCAATTTCGGCTTGGCCCAGGGATCCCTCGCCAACATTGAGGTAACAACAGTGGACGTGGTGTTCCCCGAAGGCGTCCAACACGCTGGCGCCGCTGCGCCAAAGGGGGCTGCGCTCTCCCGGCTGCAGCAGGGATCCCCAAAAGACGCGGTCTGCCAGGGGGGCGAAGGGATGGCAGGGAGGAGACTTCTCGCCGGGACAGTAGCGGTAGCAGTCACAGCCCAGGTACGGGCACAGCCCCAAGCGCAGGTAGTTGAGGGTTTCGCTGCTGCGGGAGGCGCTGATGTAACCCACGAGAGGAATGCGGGCCGCCCGCAACTGCTCCAAGGTCGCCAGAATGGGATCCAACCAGGGGCGCCGGGCCGACTGGGGCAGAGGCTCCAGTCCCCAAGGGATTAGGGATCCATCCAGGAGCGCCAGCGTGGTGCGGCGACGGGGCACCGACAGGGCCAAACGAGCCAGCTCCTCCAGTTCCGCTTGGGAGCGTCGTAAGGCCAGTATCTCTTCCAGCCCCAACGAGGACTCCGTGCCGCTGGTAGGATTGCGTTCACCTGGAGCGCGCTGCGGGCGAGAGTCTCGCCGGTTAAGGGGGGCCCTCGGCAACCCTTCTGCCCGCGGTTCCGAGAGAGGGGAGTCTGAGCGGTTTTGCTGGGCAAGGGGCCCATCTCCATACAGCAGCAGGGGCTGGCTGTCCAGGAGCGGCCACTCCTGGGTGCCGTAGTGGAGAACCACGCGCCCAACATTGATCAGCGAGCAGTAGGCAATCTCGTGGTGACTGGGCAAAATCTGGGATCCATCCGTGGCCACCACCGTGTGTCGCCCCTGCAGAGGCTCGACCTTGGGCAGGGATCCCCAGGCTTCCGGCGGCTCGGCGGGGCTGGCGCAAACAAACGACAGATGGGATCCCCACTCCACCCAGCGGGACTGCCAAACCTGCGGCTCCTGCTGCCAGCGCTCGAAAACTTGCCAGGCTTGGCGCAGGCGTTCTTGGCTGGCTTTCGACTCCTGTTGCAGGTGCCGAGTGAACGCAGGAATTTGCCCGCTCAGCTTAACCAGATCCAACATGATGGAGATCCAACATGATGGCCGCATCAGCCCTGCATGGCAATACGGCTGCCAGAAGCGGAAGAAGCCACATCTTGTCCTTCTGAGGAGTTGAGCAGCTCTTCCAGCGGAAACTCCCCGTAGACCTCGCTGCTGTTGTTGGGACTCTCCTGCAGGCGAACCCGATGCAACTGCACCCCCAGCTCCCGCAGGGGCAGAGTCAGCAGCCGCTGGATGTAGAGGGCGATGTTTTCGGCAGTAGGCACCACCTGGGCAAAGTAGGGAATGTCTTTGTTCAAAAAGGTGTGATCCAGCGGCTTCACCACCTGCTCCTCGATCAGCCGCTGCAGGGCCGCCAAGTCCACGATCATCCCCGTGCGCGGGTCGATGGATCCCTTGACGGTGATCTCCAGGCCGTAGTTGTGGCCGTGGCCGTGGGGACGGGCACAGAGGCCGTAGATGGCGCTGTTTTCTTCAAAACTCAGGTGATCCAGAGCCAAGCGGTGGGCGGCGCTGAAATGGGTGGCAACAGTCAAGTAGGCTTGCATGGCTTCTCCTCGGTATTCGGCCCAAAGCTCAGGATCTTCGTACAGACGGACGCTGGTTAGGGGCAAGGCATCGGCCAGGCGTTGCCAAATCACGTAAGCGATAAACTCGGTAGTGGGCAAGGTTTGGGCAAACTCCGGCCAAGCTTGATTTAGATAAGCAAAGTTGAGATCTTGAATCACCCGCTGCCGGATCACCTGCTTCACCTCCGAGAGGTTGAGCACCATCCCATAGTCATCCACCTCACCACTCATGCCCACCTCCAGCACATAGTTGTGGCCATGGCCGGGAAAACGGGCATTGGGGCCAAAGCGGGCTAAGTTCTCGGCTTCTGAGAGTTCGGGCAACCAGTACCGATGGCTGGCGGCAAATTGCGCACGGCGGTAGATTGTACAGATTCTGGACATGAGTGGAGAGGAGAGCATCTGCCGGGGGATCCACCCTTTAGCTTGACACACTCCCCGGCCCAGAGGGTGGAAATTCTCAGCGGCCCTCAGCCTACCCTCCCAGTGGTCTTGCCGTCATCTCTGTCCTGCGCCAGGTCAGGCACTTGCCCTGCCGACCGGGTCGGCCTGTGCATACCCTCATTTCCCAGAAAGCATTTCGAGCAAGGTTTTGGCGGCATTGTGTCCTGAGAGCCAAGCCCCCTCTACGCGCCCTCCGGCGCACCAATCGCCGGCACAAACCAAAGGCAATCCCTCAGCAGCGGAAACCGGCACACGGGTGCTTAAGCTGGCCAATCCCGTGGTTTCCAAAGGCAAAGCGTAGCGCCAACGGTGCACCTGCATCCATTGTGGCGAAGCCAACCAGGGATCCAGCCGTTGGGCTGCGTGGGCCAGCAATTCTCGACCGGCCTTTTCCAGCTCAGAGGGGCCGGCCTCCAAGTACAGAGATGACCACTCCGCCCCCCCATGCAAGACCACCACAGGCGGGAGCGGCTGCAGGCGCTTGCTGCTGTCCAGTCCCAGCCAGGCCAACATCGGATCCTCCAAGCACTTGATCCCCTTCCAAGGCGGCGTATGCTCAGAGTAGCCCGCCAAAACCGCAAGGCAGGGTTGATACTGGGCGGATTCCAGCAGAGGCAACAGGTTTTCAGCCGAAGGGATCCCTTCCCGGAGCAGGGGCAGCAACTGGGGGGCCGGGATTGTCGCCACCAAGGCAGCAGCCTCGTAGCATTGGCCGTTCTCCGCTTTCAATTGCCAGGTGGTTACCAAAGGTTTGAGGCTGACCACACGAGTTTGGGTGTGTACCGACAGCGGGGCAGCCAAGTGTTTGGCCAGCATTGTCATGCCCTGGGGGCAAGCGTAGCGTGGTTTCTCGTCGTTGGGATCCTCTGGGCGCAGCCCTTCTCGATCCAGCACATGCAGCGAGCGCGTCCATTCCGCCAGCAGCCCCAGGCCCAGCAGCTCCTTCACCCAGCGATAAAAGCCATCCGAATCGGCAGTCAGGTATTGAGCCCCATGATCCACTGGCACCGTTTGCCCAGCATGTTCAACTCGACGGGTGGCCATGCGCCCGCCCAAGCCTGCCGATTTTTCCAGCACCAGAACCTGGAGCCCTGCCCGCAGCAGTTGCCTTGCACACACCAAACCGGCCACTCCCGCCCCGATGACAATCACATCGGCGGATGTTGAGCGGGCTCCCTCGGAAGGGGTTACCGCTGCCTGGGTTGCTTCGCCTAGCATACTGAGCCTGCCGGCTGTGACCGGATCCGCACGTTCAGCTCCCGCCTCTGCCGAAGGGGTTGTTGCCCCTCTCTCCGAAGAGCTTGGCTTCTCCCTTGATGGCAGCCTTGATGATGTTGTAGGCAGCCCAGGCAACCACCAAAACAATGGGCGACAGAACGATCAGCGGACGGAGATCAATGTCCATGGTTTTCATCCCCCCCTAACATAGATTGATTTACCGACTGCTTGGAACAAGAGCCTCCAGGGTTGGCCACCGCCAGAATCCCGATGGGGTGAAACCGTTTTCGACTCTGGATCCCGCATAAGCTGAGGTGCAACTCTGGAAAGATGGCTAAGTCCAGAATAAACCCAAATGGGGATCCCTACCGGCTAGACTTTGCCCCATCTGGGCTGCCAAGGCGGGAGCCAACAGGCCCACACTGAGAATCGCGTCCAGAACTAGCGCACCCACCAGGGATGTGCAATCGACCCCGATCACCTGACTAACTGCTGCCCAAGCCCGCAACTTGGATCTTAATTCTGGGCTCTTTCTCAGTTGCTGTAGATTTTGCCCAAGGCAGCCGGCGGACGAGTGCGGCGGGCGCGGCCCTGCATTCCCGATAGAACCCCCATCGTCAACACAAAGGGCAAAGCCTGGATCAACACGGGCGGCATCACATCTCCTCCCTGCAGTTGGATGGCCAGGGCGTCGGTGGCTCCAAACAACAGCGTTGCGCCCAAGATCCCGAAGGGGTGCCACTTGCCGAAGATCATCGCTGCCAAGGCGATAAGGCCCTTTCCTGCTGACATGTTGCGGACAAACTGGTTCAAAAAGCCAATGGAAAGGTAGGCCCCCGCCAGGCCCCCCAACAGGCCGGAGAGCAGCACCGCCGCGTAGCGCATACCCAGGACATCCACCCCCATGGTGGCAGCAGCCTGAGGATGCTCTCCCACCGCTCGCAGCCGCAAGCCCCAGGGTGTTTTGAACAGCAACCACCAGGAGATTGGCACCAACAGAAAGGCCAGATACACCAAGGGGCTAAACCCATGCCACAGCGGCAGCCGATTGACAATTTCTTGAGAGTTGGTGGTGTTGCCGTAGAACGATTGCAGCACCAGCGAAGGCACGCTCATGGCCAACAGGTTGATGGCAGTGCCGCTGACAATTTGATCGGCTCTGTAGCGGATGCACATCAGCGCATGCACAAAGGCAATGGCCACCCCCCCTAAGGCGCCGGCCAACAAACCCACCCAAGGGATCCAACCCACCTGAGCTGCTGGAGTCTGGGCCAGAAGGGAAGCTTCCAGGCGTTGGGTGGTTACCGCCGCCGCCAAAGCCCCAAACAAGATGATCCCCTCCAGGGCAATATTGACCACGCCGCTGCGTTCGGAGTACATGCCCCCCAAGGCCGTGAGCAACAGAGGGGTGGTGGAGCGCAGGGTAGCCGGGATCAAAGCCCAAAACAGAGTTGCCATATTGCTCCGCAGCGCCAGCGCAAACGAGATCTCCGCTCAGAGGTACTCAAGTTGAGCGTTCATCGCAGTCCATTTCCACCTGGGCTGCCTGCAAGGGATCCGTGAAATAGCCGGGCAACAGGCCGCCTGCAGCAATGAAAAGGTGTAGGTGATCAAGTCCACTTTGGTGCTCAGCTTTACAAAAAAAGGCGAATCGGGCGAGGAGCCTAAGCCGGGCCGCAGCAACCCCACCACCACCGCCCCTGCTGCCACCGCCGCCCCCAAGGCACTCAGGGGTACGATGATCTGCCGCTGCCGCACCAAAAAAGCTTTTCCTCCCGGCAACTGCAGCCGCCCCAGCAGCAACAGCAGCAGGGCATAGGCAAAGCTGGCATAGCCAGCCAAAGAAGGGCTGAACCGCCGCAACGGCAACCGAGCCGGCGGGATCCCCTCCGCCAGGGCCGCCCCATTCACCGCCCCCACTGCCCCATAAAACCAGAGCAAGCCCAGCCCAAATAGAACCAGACCGACCACTCCCAAGCTGTACAGCCAGCGGGCCCGCACTTGCCGCTCCTTGATCCCCAGAGCCAGACATGACAACAGCGCCAACAGCACCCAGGCCCAGCTCAACCCTGGGATCCAACCCACCGCCAAAGTCTCCGGGATTCCCAACTGCTGCGGGTCGATGAGGCCAAAGGTTCCTGCCAGCACCCCTGTGCCGCCGAACTCCCGCCTCAGCACCCACCAGGGGCAGAGCAAAAACAGCAAAACGGCGCTCAGATTGGTCAGCAACAGCAGCATGGGCAGAGATTCAGCAAAACCAAAGGGAATAATCCGAAAAGATAGCAGCCAGCCCTCTTCTCAGCTCCTCAGCTCAAGACACTTCTCACGGGAAAGTGCTCCGCACCGCCGTCGCGAACGAGGCCAGTTGGATCCGTTCTGGCCTCAGGTCTCGAATCAAAGTAGTGCGCAGAGGTGCTGGGATCAAAATCGCGTGTGAGCAAATCTGCCAAAGCTGCCTGCTGCTCTGGCGTAAGCCGCCGCAGATAAAAATCCAACTGCCGGCTCACCGTGCCATTGTGGGCAAACCGGGCCAGATCCTCCACGGGCAAGGAGAACTCAATCAAACAAAGGCGGCAGAAACACCCCCAAGCGCTCTGCACCCCCCATCTGGCCCAGACCGAAGAAAACTGTCCCCAATCCCAGAGCCAAGGCCAACAGTCTCCGTGGCCAGTTCATGCCTAGAGTACTCCCTTCGAACTGGGGATCCCTTCTTGTCGGCGGGGATCCCGTTCTACGGCCATGCGCAGGGCACGGGCAAACGCCTTAAAACTGGCCTCGACAATGTGGTGGGCGTTGAGACCGGCAGCTTGGCGAATGTGCAAGGTAAGCTGGGCGTGGTTGACCACCGCCTGATAAAACTCCCGCACCAACTGGGTTTCGTAGCGGCCAATGCGCTCTGTGGGCAGCTCCAGGCCATAGCTGAGGTGAGGGCGACCCGAAAAATCCAGCACCACCTGCACCAAAGCTTCATCCAAAGGCGCCCAAAAATGGCCGAAGCGATGAATGCCCCGCCGATCCTGCAAAGCCTGCGCCAGAGCCTGTCCCAGCGTGATGCCCACATCTTCGTTGGTGTGGTGATCGTCGATGTGCAGATCCCCTATGGCCTTGATCTGCAAATCGATCAACCCGTGGGTGCTGAGCTGGGCCAGCATGTGATCCAAAAAGGGGATCCCAGTATCGATCTCATGGCGCCCGCTGCCATCCAGGTTCAGATGAATTTGGACATCCGTTTCTCCAGTGCGACGGTGAACAGAGGCCGTTCTGGGCTGGAGCAGGCGCGAGGAGTCGTTCGCGTCAGCGGTGCGGAGCACTTTGGCAGTCATGGGAAAAGTATCGAAGCAGGCGGGAAGTCCCAGCTCTAGGATCGCACAAGCCCGCCGCCATCGACACCTTCACCCATGCAGCAGGTGAGAATCCCTTCTCTGCCGGGGATCCTGATCCCAGCCCCCTGGACACGGGGATAGGTGTGACAGGGATCCCCTACAGGCAAGCCGGTGGGGCCGATCCTCTGCGCCCTCACCCCTTGGGAGAGGGGAGCTAGCAGGTTCAGCGGGATTTGAAATAGCCTATAAGACAGCTTCTCCCGAAATCGCTGTAGATTGCTGAAGAAATTGTTGAAAAGGGGGTTGCCGTTTGCAAGATTGGCAGCAGATTCAGCGCGCCCTCAAGCAACACTGGGGTTACGAGAGGCTGCGCCCACCCCAGGATCAGGTGATCCGCGCTCTGCTGGACAAGCGCGACGCGCTGGTGGTGTTGCCGACGGGGTTTGGCAAATCCCTGTGCTTTCAGCTAGTAGCCCTGCTGCAAACAGGGGTGACGCTGGTGGTCTCGCCCCTGATCGCCCTGATGGAAGACCAAGTTCAGGATCTCTGGAAACGCAAGCTGCCGGCAGCCTGTCTCCACAGCGAACTGGATCCAGCCCTGCGCAAGCGGGTGTTGAAGGCCCTTGAGGAAAACCGACTGCGCCTGCTCTATCTGGGGCCGGAGACCCTATTCAGCCCCCCCGTTTGGCAACGGCTGCAACAGCCTCAGGTGCACATCAACGGCCTGATCGTGGATGAGGCCCACACGTTGGTGCATTGGGGGGGATCCTTCCGGCCCGACTACCGCCGTCTGGGATTGCTGCGCCCGGCTCTGGCCCCGGTGAAGCCCTCTTTTCCCATCGCCGCTTTTACCGCCACGGCTGACCCCCAAACCTGCAGCCGCCTCAGCCAAATCCTGGGGCTGCGGGATCCGGAGCACATTCGCGCCGATCCCCTGCGGGCCAACCTCTCCCTCAATGTGGCGATAGCCTGGAGCCCGGCGGATCGCCGTCGTCGTCTGCTGCGATTCCTGGGCGAGAATCCCGGGTCGGGTCTGGTCTATGTGCGCACCCGACGGGATGGGGAAGAGCTGGCCGAGTGGCTGGGCCGACAGAACCTAAAAACCGCCACCTATCACGGGGGGCTGGAAGCGCGATCCCGCCGCCGGCTAGAACGATCCTGGCTGCAGGGGGAACTGCGCTTTCTGGTCTGCACCAACGCCTTCGGCATGGGGATCAACAAGCCGGATGTGCGTTGGGTGCTGCACTTTCATCCCCCGCCCACCTTGATGGATTATTTGCAAGAGGTGGGGCGAGGCGGTCGGGATGGTGGCCCTTGTCGGGCCCTGATGCTGGTCTCGGAGCCGACGGGCATGCTGGATCCCAGCGATCGCCGGCGCCAAGCCTATTTCTATTCCCAGCAGGAGCGCCTTCAGGCCCGAGCACGCCACCTGCTGCAAACCTTGCCTCAGCAGGGATCCTACGCCGACCTGCCGCCCGGAGAGGCACGGGTGGCCTTGGGTCTGCTGCAGGAGATGGGCTGCCTGCACTGGCCGGATCCCTTTCGCTTTCAGGTGTTGCACCGCCGTTGGCAGCCTTTAAGACGAGAGGATCCCTGGCAAGGGATGGAAGCCCTCATCCACGCCCGCGGCTGTCGGTGGCAGGCGATCTTGCCCTATTTTGGCTACCCTGGGGAGCAGCCCGGCCTGCCCTGTGGCACCTGTGACCGTTGTCGGCTTTCTCGTTAGCCCTCAACAGCCCGCTGCGAGCCGCAACCGGCAGGAGTGGCTATCATGATCTGCGTTTCTGCAAAGGGAGCAGTTCCCCTTGCTGACGAACTTTCGGCTGTGCCTATGAGTGTTTCCGGATCTCCGCTCGAGGAACTTGACCGACCCTTGTCCCTAGCCCGGCAGGTGGCGCAACTGTTGGTGGTGCCGGTCTCGGCCCGTCTGGGATCCCAGTCTCCTCCCCGAGAGATCCTCAAACGGCTTATCCAGGAGGTGGGGATCGGGGGCATCTGGCTCACGGATGGCCACGTGGCCGAGGCCCTGCTGCTGATCGAGGAGGCCCAGTCTTGGACGGCTCTGCCCCTTTTGGTGGCAGCCGAGGTCGGGCGGGGGCTGGCCCTGCAGGGGGCGACCCCTTTCCCCCATCCTCTAGGGTTGAGCCGCCTGGGGGCGGAAGCCGAGCGCTGGGCCGAGCAGTGGGGGCGGATCACGGCGCGGGAGGCGGCGGCCATCGGCATCAATTGGTTGCTCAGCCCGGTGGCAGAGCCGCTGGGGGAAGGGGCGCTGGCGGAGGATCCCCTGTCTGCTTTGCAACTGGCGCGAGCTTTTGTGCGCGGATGTGAGCAAGCCACCCCGGGCAGCACAGGCGGGATCCTAACCACAGCCAGCTCTTTTCCGGGCAAAGGCTGGAGGGATCCGGTTCAGGCCGGACTGAAGCCATCCCCAAAGACAACAGACACCCCCTGGTGCCCCCGATTAACCCTGACCCTAGCCCAGCTCCAAGAGGGACCTTGGCTGCCTTTTCGAGGTTTGGTGGAGCAGGTGGGGGCGATCTTGGTTTCCCACGTGGTGCTGCCGGAGTGGGATGAGCGCTGGCCTATCACCCTGCTGCCGGGGCGGCTGACCCAACTGCTGCGCCAGGAATGGGGGTTTGGTGGGCTTATCGTCGTGGATAGCCTCGATCAAGGCTTTCTGGCAGAGCTGGCCGTTCGCGTTAGCGGGACGGAGTCCTTTCCCAACTCATTGGCCGTGCGGGCTTTCCAGGCCGGTGCCGACCTAATTTTGGCCCCCCCCGATCCGATGGCATCCTTGGCAGCCGTTTTGGAAGCGGTGCAACAGGGATCCCTCAGCGCAGCCCAGCTTGCCCAGTCGGTGACGCGGGTGCTGCGGGCCAAACAGCGACTCCTACCCGCCGCCTCAGCTCTCCTCCAACAGGTGTGGCCGGCCCTGGCAGAAACCGACTTCAGCGCCCTTGGCGGATGGATGGGAGCCAAGGATCCCACAGATCCGGCCCTCAACCGTGGCTCTCCCGCCGAGCAACTGAAGCCTTTGCTGCTGGGGGATCCCATCTCCAAGGACAAGGACTCCGTTCCGCGGACGCGAACGGCGTTGGGAAAGTTGTTCAACAGGCGCTCCCACCTGACCTCTGCTCTGCACAGAGCCGCACAGCTGGGATCCCTCTTGGCCGAGAAGGATATCGCCCCCTGTCAAGCGGCTATGGCCCGCGGTGGCGTGGAAGGAGGCCGGCCCCTCAGCCCGCCCGCAGAGCCCGGATGGTTGAACTGGATCTGGCAGGATCCCCCCTTGGGTGCTGCCGATGTGCAGTTGCAGTCTCCCGCCCTGCATGTTCCGGCTGCCCTGGGCATGCTTCCTGTGCTCAGCGATGCCCTTACCCCCCTGCCTTGGTTGGAAGCCGCTCTAGACAACGCCCCAGGGTTGATTTTCCAAGGTTTCCTTCGGGATCCCCTGCCCAACTATGTGCTGGATTGGCTGCAACAGCATCGGGAGCGGGTGGCAGCGGTCGTCATTTATGGTAATTTATCTCTCTACCGCCGCCTGCAGGCGCACTTTCCATGGGCCAATGCCATCCACAGCCTCAACCGGGATCCCTGGGCCCAAGCGGAGGTGATGGAGCGGCTCTTTCCCAACCGTCCCCCCTCAGAGGGATCAAAGTCTCACGTGGCCCAGCCAACCATTAAGAAAAAGTAAATACCTTTACAGATTATTGGCAGGGAAAGGCTCCTGGGTTATCGTGTTGGTTGAAATGTAAAAGATTGAAACGGTTTCTCTCAGCGTTGTCTGTGCCTCCCTCCCTCTCAGACACTCCTCAATCCTGCAGCAGCCAGTCGTCAACTGGCAGTTGGGTTGAGTTTGAGCAAAAGCGACTTCAACCTCCATCCCAACGACGTTTACAACCCTTCCTCAAATCCTTGCAGCAGTTCTTTACAAGTGTCTGGTCTCAAAAAACTCGGCTGGGTCTTGCCCTCCTCGGCCTAGGGCTGGCGATATTGACCTGGGCTTGGCTAAGTGCTGAGGCTCGTCTGGATCCCTACACGGAAGCCGTCCTCAGCTTACAGGGGCAGGTTAGCCATGGTGCATCCTTGTTTGCCCTCAACTGTGCAGCCTGCCACGGAGAAGAAGCGGATGGGCGAGTGGGGCCCAGTCTGCGGGGGGTGAGCAGCCGCCGCTCGGATCGGTTTATTATTCAGCAGGTGACCGGTGGCAAAACGCCTCCCATGCCCCAGTTCCAGCCGGATCCTCAGGAGATGGCAGATCTGCTCAGCTACTTGAAAACCCTCTGAGGCCGTTTCATGGGCCTGGCCCAGCAGCTTGCTTGCTATGCTCTCTGGCTGGCCGCCGTATTTGCTTTTGCGGAATGGCTGCGCTCCCGGCAGGTGGACGGGGAATGGGTGCGCAAGGCCATTCACATTGGTGTGGGCAATATCATTTTGTTGGCTTGGGCTTTGCAAGTGCCTCGCTGGCTAGGGGTGGGATTCTCTCTGGTGTTTGCCGGCTTGGCGCTGCTCTCCTACCGGGTGGCCATCTTGCCCAGCTTGAATGGAGTCGGTCGCCGCAGCTTTGGCACCTGTTTCTACGCCGTCAGCATTGGCCTGCTGCTGTTTTGGTTTTGGCGTCCCCAGCGACAGGTCTTCGCGGTGATCGGCATATTGGTGATGACGTGGGCCGACGCCTTGGCAGGGTTGGTGGGCAAAACTTGGGGCCAACACCCCTACCAACTGGGATCCATTCAAAAAAGCTGGGAGGGATCCCTGACCATGTGGGCAGTGAGCAGCTTGGTGATCGCGGCTCTGCTGCTGGGGTACTTTGGCTTCTCTCTCCCTTTGCTCGGAGTGAGCCTTTTGGTGGGAGGGATGGCTATGGGGCTGGAGGTGTTCTCTTGGTGGGGGTTGGATAACCTGACCGTGCCCCTGGCCAGTGCCGGCCTCTGTTTTGTTCTGCTGCAGATCCTCAATTATTTGTAACGCTTGCTACAAAACGTTCCTCTCCGGTTCCCGGCGGTATAGTGTGGAAACAGCCCTTGCTTCTCTTCGCCATGGCTGCAAGTCCTGCGCTGGCCTCTTCTGCCCCTCCCTCTCCCGCCCATATCTGTCCCCTTGCCCAGGCCTGCAGCTACCTAGATTGGGCAGCTGGCGAGCTGAAACTGGATCCCGGCTGGGTGGCGATCCTCAGCACCCCCCGTAAAGTGGTGACGGTGGCGATCCCCGTGCGGCTGGATAACGGACACATCCAAGTGCTGGCGGGCCATCGGGTGCAGCATTGCAACGTTCTCGGCCCCTACAAAGGGGGGATCCGCTACCATCCCGCGGTCACCCTTGAAGAGGTATCGGCCTTAGCGATGCTCATGACCTGGAAATGTGCCCTTATGGGCATTCCCTACGGTGGGGCCAAAGGGGGGATCCCTATCGATCCGAAGCGTTATTCGGTCTCGGAGCTGGAGCGCATTACCCGCCGTTATACCAGCGAGCTGATCAAGGATATCGGCCCTGCAGAGGACATCCCCGCTCCAGACATGGGAACTTCTGCCCGTGAGATGGCCTGGATGATGGATACCTATTCTATGAATGTTGGGCATGCGGTGCCGGGAGTGGTGACGGGCAAACCTCTCTCGATTGGGGGATCCCGAGGGCGAGAACTGGCCACCGGACGGGGGGTGATGATCACGGTACGGGAAGCCTTGGCCCGACATGGTGGATCCCTGGCAGGGGCAACGGTGTTAATCCAAGGTTTTGGCAATGTGGGCGGGGCAGCGGCCAGCTTGCTGCATGAGGCGGGAGCTAAGATTGTGGCGGTTTCCGGCAGTTCTGGGGGCCTTTACAATCCTAATGGACTGGATATCCCCGCCCTCAAAGCTTACATGAAGGAACGGGGAGGCCGCATGGCGGGCTTTCCACAGGCTGAGCCCATCAGCAACGCCGACCTACTGGTGCAAAAAGCGGACGTGTTGATCCCTGCCGCTCTGGAAAATCAAATTACCGAAGCCAATGCCCACCAAATTCAAGCCCGGATTGTGGCAGAAGCTGCCAACGGGCCAACCACCCTTGCCGCCGACCGGATTTTGGAATCGCGAGGGATCCAGGTATTGCCGGATATCCTAACCAATGCCGGTGGAGTGGTGGTGAGCTATCTGGAGTGGGTGCAGGGACTCTCTTACGTCTTCTGGGATGAAGAGCGAGTTTATCAAGAAATGGAAGGTCTGATGGTACGTGCCTTTGAACGGGTGGTGCAGGAGGCAGAACGGCGGCAAGTGTCGCTGCGACTGGCTGCCTACACCCTAGGGGTAGGCCGAGTGGCCCAAGCCCTACAGGATCGCGGCCTTTACCCGTAGACGCTCCCCCACCTGGAGACCGGGAACTCTTGGCTCAACAAGCCCACTTGCCAGGGTTCGGCTGCCCAAACTCTGCTGGAGGTAGTCCTTTTCTCAAGCCCGACGGCGTTCTTGCTCCTGCTTTTCCTGCTGCTGCCATTGCTTGAGCAGCTCTTTTGCCGCCTGCGGGGTAAAGTAGTCCAGCTCCATCAGCTTACGGTAGGTCAGAATTTGTCGCATCTCCAGGGGCATATCTGCTTTTTGGTAGAAGTAGCGAATGCGATTGATGTTTTGCTCCATTTCTGTAAACTCTTGCTCCCGCTTGATCTGCCTTTCCTGCTTGAGCACTTCATGGGGAGCGGACAGGCGGCTGTAGTTGGGGATCCGTTGCGTGCCTGTGGTTTTGCTGGCAGCAGGCAGACGGTGGCCTCCGGTTTGTCGGCTGTTGGCCTTGTTGGAGTTGAAGAAGAAAGAGAGCATCGGCAAACCTCACACAAACAGACAGATAAACGGCGGCAGCTTAACGCCAAGTCAACAATATCAAGTTTAGGTGAAGAAGCCCGTGATCCCGATCCTTGTTGGAAAAACCCGTACTGCTGACGAGGCGCTGTATCTCTCCGCCTCTCCTACCCCCTCGGATGGTTGAGGGAAAGATGAGGTTTGGCCTCAAACCAATCTATTCGTAAATTAAGCCTACCGTACTTACACGGAAATTGACCAAGATCACGCCGAAAAGCGCAGGATACTTACGTATCTTCACGTCTTTTCGTTCGAGATACTTGTATCGGATATATCTTCCCACCAGCCGCTACAGGTGGGATTCATCTCCGCTCAGCAGCCAAGTGACCGATACCCCCAACGCCTTGGCAAAGGCCACCAGTTCTTTGTCAATGACGCGCCGTTTTCCCTTTTCCACCTGGCCAATCTTGACGTAGTCCAACTGCACACCGTACTTGGCCAAGCGGCCCGCCAGTTGATCTTGGGTGAGTTGCAGCTTCTCCCGTACCCAGCGCACCCGCTCCCCAATCAAGTTGGCCGATGGATGGTGCCGGTCGTTAGACTCCATAGGAGCAGAAAGCCGTAAATATTCTTTTCCAGACTGAGGAAGTTGAGGGATCCTCACATGGTAGCCTGAGCTGGCAAGGTTCCCTTTTCCTGGGATCCCACCCGGCAGCCGTTGAGCTGACTGGCTCAGGAACAATCTTATCTCAAGGTCTAGATCGAAAATCGCTTACCGCTTTTTGCCGGGCAACCCCTTGCCTACAAGGACTTGACGGATGGGATCCCTGCTGTTCCCGCATCTAAACGGAAAAATCTCCGGACAAAAAAGAGGGTCATGATCGATTTTCGCTCGCAGCAGCAGCAGAAACCTTTTTAGACTGGGAGATGAAGTTCTCTCCTCACCTGGCCGTGGTTTTTTCTCGTCCTCATCCTGAACACTCTGCCTCTTCGCCTCAGGAGTTCGACGATCTCTGGTTCGACCCCGAGTCTGCCCCTCAAGACGACCTCGCAGAAGTTGACTCAGAGCCAGGGGCCGGCGGATCCCGGTTGAATGAAGACGCTGTCGATCACTACCTGAATACCATCGGTCGCGTGCCCCGCATCGATCACGCTGAGGAAATCGAGCTGTCGCGCAAAATTCAGCAAAAGCTCCTCATCGACCAAGCCCGGCAGGAATGGCGGCAACGGCGGGGGGAGGATCCCAGCGATGAGGCTCTGGCCGAGGCCCTGCAGATTTCCGTATCCACCCTTCGCTCCCGCATCCGACAAGGGGAGCAAGCTCAGCGCAAGCTGGTCAACGCCAACCTGCGCCTGGTGGTCAGTGTTGCCAAAAAATACCTCAATCGGGGGGTGCCCTTTTTGGATCTGATCCAAGAGGGCAATATCGGGTTAATTCGGGCCACCGAAAAATTCAATGCGGAGCGGGGGTTTCGCTTCAGCACCTATGCTCATTGGTGGATTCGCCAAGGCATTACCCGCTGCATTGCCAACCAAGCGCGGACGATTCGCCTGCCGGTACACATGGTCGACAAAGTACGCCTGCTCAAGCGCACCAACCGCGAGCTGATGAAGCTGCAGGGGAGGCGGCCCACCGAAGCGGAGCTGGCAGAAGCCTTGGGCATTAAAGTCAAGAAACTGCGCATGATCCAACAGGCTGCTGCTTTGCCCCTGTCGCTGGATGTGCCGGTCGGCCAGGAAGGAGAAAGCCGCCTTGGAGATTTGCTGCAAGATGAGCGGCAAGAGCAGCCCTTTCAAGGGATCCTCGTGCAATCGATGCAGCAGGATGTGCGTTCTGCCATGCAAACCCTGAAGCCGATTGAGAGGCAAGTGCTGGAGTTGCGCTATGGGTTAGACGGGCAACAGGCGAGAACCCTGCGGGAGGTGGGGGATCACTTCAACCTAACGCGGGAACGGATTCGTCAGATCGAGCGGGATGCCCTGCGCAAATTGCGGGTGGGCTATTCTTCGCGGGCTTTGGCTCAGTACATTCGCTAGTGGCTACAGGCCTGGCAGACCGATTTCCGGGCCAGCTTCTGCCCAGGGATAGCCTCTTTTCAATCTTCTTGGGTTGAACACCATAGCCCCTTGCAGCGGCGATGATAAGGATCCCTTATCTCCTGAGCCTATTGGGGCTGATGACCCCCCGGCTACCTCATCTTCACGACCAGAGCCAGTGGGAAGGACTTTGGCAGCTAACCTCTTTGGTCGTTGAGGAGTTGGCTGATCGGTTTCCTCTGGCGCTCAG
>NZ_JANSIB010000005.1:0-37194 GCF_047461895.1 Synechococcus sp. R55.8
AACAATCAGCTAGCCATTCTGGAAAACCTAGTGGAAGAGGCCAAAGATATTTATCAGCAACTACGGGTTACTATTCAAAGTTCTCATGGATCCGAGATATGCCCAACTGCAAATCAGGACTCCCAGAATGAGCAGGTTACTCAGGTCATTGGTAAAGCACCAGATCCTGAGACACCAGACGAAGTACTAAGAGACAAGGATGGGACAGCTATCGTTGATATATCAAAGATAGAGTCACTTCTAAACTCAAAAAACATAAGGATGAAAAACATAGCTGCGGAAGAAAAAGAGGAAAAGCTAGATCAAATAGCCGCCTTTATGGGCAGCCGATACTCTTTTATCAAGAGATTTTATGGAATGGTTAAATCAAACATGAAGAGCGGCAGTTCTTTCTCCCTAGACCTTAGAGATGAACCTCCACAAGTAATCAGTTCAACTTGCCAAGTTGCTAAAAATTTATACAGCATCGCATTTTTGGAAGAGTACAGATACTTTAGGGCACCCAGATGCCTCTTGGTAGCAAGACCCAGTAGGTCGCCTCAGGCGCTGAATTTTCTGGCAGGGAACTGGCTGGAAAGATATGTTAGGGACACGCTGATCCGCCTTGTTGCGGCTCACACCAAAAAGATCAGTTTCTCTTACGTCGCGAATGCCCAAGTTACTTTATCGAATGGAGCCGATTTTGAGATGGATCTTTTCTTCCATATCAATGATAAATTCTACTGGGTGGAATCGAGGACAGGTGGGTACCAAGATAAAATACAAAAATACTCCAGAATCGCTCATGAACTCGGTCTTCAGGAAAGCCAAGCTTTCATAGTTTTAACTGATGTTAGTCAAGATACAAAAAGTAGTCTATCTTCCCTCTATCACCTGTCAGTGATTGGCGTCGATGAGGTTGAGTCTACCTTTGATGGGATCCTGAAAAGCCATCTCTGAAAGTCTGAAAAAGTCCCCAAGAGCATCGGCTCAGGCCACAATCTTGACGGCTTGCTCCATACACCACCAGGGATCCTCGGCAAAAGCTGGCATGGGAGTGCTGCCTGCCTTGCCCAGAACGGCCAGCCTTACCTCTCGATCTAGACGGGATCCGGCCCCGTAGGGATCTTCTGAGGGAGGCTCCAGCCGTTGCCCCAGAGGGGGCATCACCATAATGCCTGGCTGCATGCTGGTGCTGCTGACCCAGATTTTGAAGCGATCCACCGCTACGTCTGTTCCTTCTGGCAGCTGCATCTGCAGCAGGTAGCGGGGGCCAGAGCCAATCAGCAGGCTCTCGTTGGGGCGTAAACGGGCAGGCAGATCTGGTTGATAGGGGTAAACCAAATCCACGCTGTACCGCCGCTCGTCAAAGACGGTGACATAAACATGCACTGGAGTGGGGGCTCTGTTTCTCAGGGCAATGGCCAGGTTGCGGCCTGCTTGGATTTGCACTTTCCCTTGGGGATCCCGCGGCAGGGGGCTCACTTCGGCAGGGGCAGAGCTGCTGGCCGGGGTTTCCAGTTGGAGAAATTCCACTTCCAAGATGCTGCTCAGCGCATCGCTGGCAGGTTGCAGGTTCAAAAGATTACCAAAAGCAGCCACGTGCTCCAACAGCCGCACCAGCTTGCGAGGTAGGGCCAGTAGCTTCTTCACCGGGATCCGGAAGGCCGCCAGAGCCACCTCTTCCCCCCGCCGGTAAAAGTGATAAGTGGCATCGGGCAACAGCTCTACCCGCAAGTCCGCTGCTTCCGGGTCTGTGTAGGTCAGAAGCGGTGAGGCCGGCAAGGCCGCCAGCAAATCGGCAACGGGCATTTGCACTTGACTGGGATCCGCACAGGTGAAAGCCACCCGCAACGGCTGGAATCGGATAGAGGACATGGGGAAAACCTGGAACGGAGTCTGCCGTATTCTCCTGCTCTGAGGTTGCCGGGCAAGCAAGCCAAGCTCTATATTACCTGCTCATTACCCGCTCAGTTCTCTCGACTGGGCTGTGGCCAAGTCAGCTCTCGGCCAACAGACTCCCAACAGGCCATAGCTCCGTAATCAAACTTAACACCAAAGGCAAATGGAACCATTGGGAAACTATCCCGGATCCCATCTGCAAATGATCTCTTAATGGTCTATTCTTGATCCTGTTGTCGGGTTTGTGGCTGGAGTGGAGCCCACCTCTCCTCTTTCTAGGCTGATCTACGGAGAACCATGTTTAGCAAAGCTTTTTCTTTTCAGAAGGTGTTTGCGCCAGCGCGTCGTCGGTTGCTTGTCCTGCTGTTGGCTGCGTTGATGGCTGGGTTTGGCTGGGGTCTGGCTCCAGTGTTTGCAGCTAGGGATATTCCTGCAGTGGCTCTGTCGCCAACTGAGTCTATTACCTTTACCGAAGCCCAGTTGGCCAAAGGGAAGAAGCTATTCAACACCGCATGCGCCCAGTGCCATGTGGGCGGCCAGACCTATCCCAACCCGGATGTGAGCTTGAAGCTTTCGGATCTGGAGGGGGCAACTCCCCCACGGGATAATGTGCTGGCGATTGTGGATTACATCAAGAATCCAGTCACCTATGACGGGGTGGAGTCTCTGTTGGAGTATCACCCCAACACCCAGCTCACCAGTGAGTATCCACGTCTGCGCAACCTCACCGACGAGGATCTGAAGCTGATTGCGGGCTACATTCTGGTGCAGGCCAAGACCGTTCCCGGCTGGGGTGGTACCAAGAACGAAAGCCACAGCGACCTATCAGCCTATCTCTAATGCCGCATCTGGATCAGAAGTTGCCTATGAGATGGCGGATCCCGTCTCGCCCCTGGGCCTGGGTCGGGATCCTAGCTTTGTTGTGGCTGGGGCTGGCCAGTCCGGTGGCTGCCCGCATTGATCCTTACGTGAACCAGTATTTGCGGGTGAGTGGCCCTGTGGAATTGCCTCTAGATGCCGCAGGGCATACCCTCACCTTTACCCCAGAGCAGCTCACGGACGGCAAAAATCGTTTTCAGTCCGCCTGTTTGAATTGTCATGTGGGCGGTGCCACTTTGCCGGCTCCCAACATTTCCCTCTCTTTGAAGGACTTGCGCGGTGCCACTCCACCCCGAGATACCCTTCAAGCCTTGATGGAGTACCAGCGGGATCCCCGCAGCTACGATGGCTCGGATTCCAGCTATGGATGCCGACCTGTACCCCCTTCCTGGATGGACGACGAAGCCCTGAGAAATCTGGCTGCCTTTATTCTCAGAGCGGCTCAGGTTGCCCCTGGCTGGGGATCCAACGATTTGATCGATGCCGGTTAGGGTGTAGCACAAAAGCCACCGTGCTAGGCCCGCCAAGGCGAGCTGCATAGCGGTACGGCAGGGCTTTAGACCCAATTCTTTGGTAAGGGCACCTTCTTTTCGCTTTTCAATGCGCTTCTGGCCGCGCGAACCCATCTTTGCCCAAGAGAAGCAGAGGAGAACTGAGCAGATCAGGGGTGAGCGAATAGCCAACCAATCCTCAAAAAGGAAGGCAATTGTATACTCGTTTCAGCTTGGGGTGAGATGCCTGGGCTACTGAGAAAAACCTTTTGGATCCCTTGCATTATTGCTCCGCAACGCTATTGCTCCGCAACGCTGACGCGAAGACGCGACCAAGGTTTTAGGTGTGGGTGCAGTGTCCTGGTTTGAATCAAGATGACCCTAAAAACTCTTCCCTGAACTCCCCTCTCCCTCTGGGAGAAGGGTTTAGGGGTGAGGGTTGACGGCTTTCAAGATTGAAAAAGGCGGGAATAGAGCTGTTGGTGGACTTGACAATCGCGTTCTTGTAGGAGGGTGAAGCTGCCCAAAGCCGGCCAGCTGGGGGAGAGGTTTGGCCTTTCGGCCCGCTTCACAACCGGCAGGATCTCTTGGTGTACCGCTGCCTCGATGGGCTCGTACAACTGAGCCAATAGGCTTTGCCCCTCGGTATGCCCCAAAGGTACCAGACGCACCGCTGCCGAGACCAGCCCAGTGAGGGAGGAGAACAAGAAGGCACGCAGGGTATCTTCCAACCCAATGCCCGCCTGAGCGCAGATCCAGCCAAACACCACGGAATGATGCAGTGGATCCCCCTCTGCCTTGGGGACAGAGATTCCCCAGGTGCGTTCTGCCAGTTGAGCTAGGCGTTTCCCCAAATCTAGGCTGGCTTGGCGCGGCTCTGCCGCCCAACGGGTTGCTTGCAGCTGTTGCTGCAGCTTCTCCACTCCCGACTCGGATCCCAATCGGGATAGACGATGGGCCAAGGCACAGGCTCTGCCCTCGGTGGGGGCTAAGCCCATGTGCAAAACCCCCAACAGGTACTGCTGCACCCCAGCCCGATCCCGAAGTTGACCCGCTTGAACGGCAGCTTCCAAGCCCCAGGAGTGGGAATAAGCCCCAATCGGCAGGGCAGAATCGGTGAGCTGTAGCAACAGATAGAAAGTGCCGCTGGATCCTGGAGAAGTAAGTTGGGAGGAGAGCTCACCACGCATCTTCACCAAGCCTTAGCGGGGGCGGATCAGGCCGTAGCCACCGTGGTTGCGGACGTAGATAACGTTGATCTCGCCATTTTCGATATTGCGGAAAACGTAGAAGTCGTGATCCACCAGCTCCAACTGGTGCAACGCTTCCTGAACCGTCATGGGTGGCATGGCGAAGTATTTGGTGCGCACCACCTCTGCGGGTAACTCCGCTTGCCGTTCCGTATTTAGCGGATCGGTGACGGGCTGCTGGGCCACTGCCACGGAGGTTTTGGGGGTGTGGCGGACGCGGTGAATGCCGTTCCGTTCTTTGTATTTGCGCAACTTGCGGGCCAGCTTGTCGGCCACACGGTCGATGCTGGCATAGAGGTTTTCGCTGCTTTCTTCCGCCCGGATCACGGTGCCATTGGCGTAGACGGTCACTTCGGCAGATTGGCTGGCACTGATACGGGGGTTGCGGGCTACCGATAGATTGACATCAACCTCACTGGTGATCTGGGCAAAATGACTGACAGCACGCTCAATTTTTTCTTGAACGTAGCTGCGGATGGCGTCGGTAATCTCGACGTTTTTCCCTTGGATCACAAGCTTAGTCATGAGGACTCTCCCAGTCATGTCGGTTTATACCTGAGATAGCGCCTCATCCCCACCCGGGATCCCTCTAACTCTGGAAAGCGATCCCAGCTCACAGGCGACGTCAGCCCTTTAATTGGCAAAAATGGAGCCCTGTCATCAAGGGTGAGCAGATCGGCTTTGGGAGTGGCACTAACCTCTTGGGTTAAGTCTAGGTTAACATCTCGCTCAAGGATCTCTGCCAGAGGTTAAGAATAAATTTAGGCTCTCTTAATGTTTCAGAGATGTTGAATTCCAGATTTTCCCGAATCGCAGGAGCTCTGTAGAGAAGCGGGATCCCCGCCCTGCAAGACATGCACTTCTATTGGCTGTGTTGAGTGTCTTTGGGAAAGGTTTTTTAGAGTTTAAGTTGCAAGTTCCTCAGTCAAAAGCCAAATCTATCATCAAACCCATAGACAGATCTAGCCTGCTAAAAATCTTCCTGAGCTGGATTTTGAGTTGGTTAAACAATGTCTCTAACTCTGACCTGTTTTTGAGAGACTGAAGGTGGGCCGTATTGCCCATAAGCTCGGCAATCCAGATGCTTCAGCTTTCCTCCAGGGTATGTTGGTATTATCCTACAGCCTAGCAGCATCTTGATTGGATAGCCATTGACAGCAAAAATGAAGGGATATTGATATAAATTAAGCTTTTTATCGATTTTTTATCAATATGAGGCTTTCGACTTGAGAGATGGTGTTGTTGTCGGTATTAGCTTTGACAAGCCTGTTGTTCACTGTTCCATGCTGTAAGGTTTCTATCGGAGAGCTACATAAGTACATAAGAACTTGGAACTCGGTTCTGCCGCTGCAGTCACCTTGAGGAGCGGTGGGGAGAAGGCCAACTCTTTCCGGGGTGGCTGAAATGCTACCCTCGAAACCAGCTTGGTGTGCAAAAGGTGGGGCAGACTGGGTGGGCGGAGGGATCCCGTTGAAGGCGGCAGAGCTTTTAGACAGAGCAGAAGAGGCTCTACAGGAGCAGTTTCAGGCGGTGGAGAAGACCCTCAGAGAGAACCTGGCGCGGGTGCTGCGGGCCTTTCGCGACCAGCGGGTGGGATCCCATCACTTTGCCGGGGTGTCGGGGTATGGCCACGACGACCAGGGGCGGCAGGTTTTGGATCGGGTGTTTGCCCAGATTATGGGCTGTGAGGCAGCAGTGGTGCGGCTGCAGATGGTGTCTGGTACCCATGCCATTGCCTGTGCTTTGTTTGGGGTGCTGCGTCCGGGGGATGAGCTGCTGGCGATTACCGGCCCCCCTTACGACACCCTTGAAGAGGTCATCGGTCTGCGGGGTTCCGGGCGGGGATCCCTACGGGAGTTTGGCATCGGTTACCGCCAGTTGGATTTGCGGGAGGGAACTGTCGATTGGCAGGCCCTGAAAACCGCCCTCAGACCGCAAACCCGCTTGGTTCACATTCAGCGGTCCTGTGGCTACGATTGGCGGCCCAGCTTTTCCATTGCCCAGATTGCCGAGATGATCCAAATGGTCAAAGCGCAAAACCCCGAAGTTGTGGTTTTTGTGGACAATTGCTACGGCGAATTTGTGGAAACCCAGGAGCCAACCCATGTGGGCGCAGATCTGATTGCCGGATCCCTGATCAAAAATCCGGGGGGCACCCTCGTTCCCGCAGGGGGCTATGTGGCCGGGCGGGCAGAGCTGGTGGAGCAAGCCGCTTGTCGGTTAACGGCTCCGGGCATTGGTTCGGAGGGGGGGGCAACTCTAGATCTCAACCGCCTTCTGTTTCAAGGCTTGTTCTTGGCCCCGCAGATGGTGGCCGAAGCGGTGAAGATCGCCCATCTGGCGGCGCAGGTGTTTTCTGATCTGGGCTACCCGGTCTCGCCTCTGCCTCAAGCTCCTCGCACCGATATCATCCAGGCCATTCAATTGGGATCCCCGCAAAAGCTGCAGGCTTTCTGCCAAGCGATTCAAAACAGTTCTCCTGTGGATTCCTACCTCACCCCAGTTCCGGAGGTGATGCCCGGTTATGCAGACCCGGTGGTGATGGCAGCAGGCACCTTTGTTGCCGGGAGCAGTGCAGAACTCTCTGCCGATGGGCCGATGCGGGATCCCTACACCGTCTACTTGCAGGGGGGAACCCATCTCTACCATGGGCGGCTGGCCCTAGAAGCCGTCTTGCAAGCTTGGGAAACCCTGTAGGCCAACAGTTTGCTCTCGGCTGAAACAGCAAGGAAGGGGCAAGCCAACAACCTCAAAACTCAGCACGAAGTTGGCAGAAGTTGTCGTCTCTGACCAACTTTTCGCTCAATCAATCAGGGGGTAGGATCAGTCTACAGTTGCCATTCTTTAGAAAGGGATCCCTTCCGATGTTGAGCTGGTATCGTTCTTGCGCATCTCCTCGCCGTTGGGGATCCCGTTTGACTCTGGCTCTGGTGGCATTGGGGTTGGCCGGCGGCTGTCGGCTGCTGGATCGGGTGGGAGAGAGAGGCTTGCCGGTGGGATCTGCGCTGACCCGTTCTGCTCTGTGGAGAGGCAGCCAAACCGTGACGGGAGCGCTGGAGGTGGGAGATCAAGTCAGCCGCCAGTACGGCAGCTTTTGGGATGGGATCCCCGTCACCGCTGAGCCGGGACAGATTTTGATTGCGGCCCTAGAGAGCGAAGATTTTGATGCTTATCTGGAGCTGGTGGACGGCCAAGGGCGGGTGATTGGCTTTGACGATGACTCTGGCCTGGATGTGAATGCCCTGTTGGCAGTGCGTCTGCCGGAGGGAGGCACCTATACCCTGCGGGCCACCAGCTTTGAGCCGGAATCCACCGGCAACTACCGGCTCACCTATATCCTCACCCAGGTAGATTGGCAGGAAAGCCTATCGGGCCGTCTGCAGGAGGGATCCCTTCAGCATCCCGAGGATGGCAGTTGGATGGACGAATATCCCATTGCCGCCCGCGCCGGCCAGATCCTGATCGCTTCCATGACCAGCTCCGATTTCGATGCCTTTTTGCAGCTGCTGGATCCCAGTGGAGAAGTCAGGGCTTGGGATGATGACCAAGGGGGTGGAACCGATGCTCTGATGATTGCCTTTCTGCCCCGCACCGGCACTTATACCCTGCGGGCCAACACCCATAAGCCACGAGAAGAAGGAGCCTATAGGTTACAGTACGCCTTGCGCTAGCCCCTGCTCGCCCAGATTCCCTGTCTTACAGCTTGGATAAGGGGGCTTGTGAACCTTCTGATGCTGATGTCGAGATTTTGACAGGAATCATCGTTTTTTAACGCCTAATGTTGATATATGTCAGGAGTTGCCAGTTTACCTTCCTAAGATCCTCACAAAGCCAGAAGGGGCACTGCTTGCTGAGCTTTGTGGGAAAGCATAACGTCTTATCCTAAGTTGTGACGGAGCTGAAATATTGTCCTCGGGGATGAGGTCTTTTTTCTAGAATCGAATCGATGGCCTAGACCATTCTTTTGCAGTTCAGCCCCTATCTCCACAAAATGGATGCCATGACTCCTGAAATGGTACGCCAGTTTTGGTCTTTGGTCAGCGAGATTGGCAGGCCAGATTGGCTCACAAAGCGTGACGATGACTTGGTGAACCTGCTTCTGAGCGCCTGTCAGAAAAAACACGCCCTCAGCAGTGTCGATGCCTCAATTCTCAATCGCTACATCAGCATTCGCTTGCCCTTGATTCGCGATATCCTCGTGGATTAAACCTAGAGAGGACAAGGTTTTCCCATCATGCTGGCCGCACAAATCACCTTGCTGGTCTACGGGGCACTGCTTTTGGTGGGCGGAGCAATCGGCTATAGCAAAGGCAAAAGCTCCAAGTCTCTCATCGGGGGGCTGGTTGGGGCCGCCCTCAGCGGAGTCAGCTATGGGCTGCTGGGGGTGGATCCCCGCTGGGGGCTGGGCTTGGGCCTGGGGACGACAGTGCTGGGATCTATCGTATTCGCCCTGCGCTACCGCAAAACCCGAACGTTAATGCCTGCCGGCTTGATGTTCATCCTCAGCTTGGGAGCAGCTGTCCTTCTGGGACTTAGCTTTGGAGCGGCCTAGGCGACTTCTGGTTGCGCCGGTGGGGTGAAGTTTGTTGAACATTCGATGTGGTCAATTTCGATGTAGTCAATTTTCAGCTCTCGGCCCGAGCGAATCTCTTCCATCGGGGATCCACAGTTGGGGCAAGCATAGCGCCGGCCTATTTCTGGCTTGTATTCTTGGCCGCAGGGATGGCAATAGGCAATGAGCGGCGTTTCCCGGATGACCAACTGGGATCCCTGTAGGAAAGTACCCTGGGTTTGTGCGGCATAGGCAAAGGTTAGGCTGGCCGGCTCTACACAGGTGAACTGTCCTACCACCAGGTGCACCCGAGCGATCTGAGGCTGTCCCGGCTGACTTTGCCACCAGTCACGTAGTGTTTGGATCAAGGCGCGGGTCATGTCGGTCTCGTGCATCTCTTACCTCCAGTCGCCGGCCATTTCTGGCGTCGCCTCCGGGTGGATGTAGGCGGGCTTCTCTCGGCGCGGCAGTTGCCCAGATACCACCAAATGGGCCAGCGTATCGCAAATAACTCGGGTGGCCATTAGAGCTGTGATATCGCTAATGTCGTAGGGGGGAGAGACTTCCACCACCTCCAGGCCACAGATCGGTGCTTCCCGCACAATGCGCTTGAGCAAGTAGAGCGCTTCCCGCGGCAGCAGCCCACCCGGCTCTGGCCAGCCTGTACCGGGTACAAAGCCGGCATCGATGCAGTCGATATCGAAGCTGATGTACACACAATCGGTGCCGTCTAGGGCTTTTTCGAGGGCGAAATCGGCGGCTGCATCCAAGCCCATTTCGGTGATGTCGGTAACGGTGAGGATGTGGGTGGCCCGCTCCCGGCACACTTTCACCCCTTGCCGTGGCACTTGCCAGCCGCCAATGCCCAGTTGCACCAGGTTATGGGCCGGTGCGTTGCGGATGTTGGTGGCATGAAACCAAGGACAGGTGTGCATGCGCTCATCCAAGTCGGTTTCTTGGGTGTCCACATGGCGGTCGAAGTGGATGATGCCCATCTTCTTGTCCCCCAAGTGGCGACAGATCCCCCGCACCGTGGGAAAGCCAATCGAATGATCCCCGCCCAGGATGACGGGAAAGGCGCCAGACCCGAAAATGTGAGCTACCCCTTTGGAGATTTGGTCGAAGGATTTTTCGTTGTTGGCCGGGATCGTAAAAATATCGCCGACATCGCAGAGGGTGATCTGCTCTCGCAGATCGACGCCAAACTCAAAGTTGTAGGGGGTGTACAGAGCGGAAATGCGCCGGATCCCCTGTGGGCCAAAGCGAGTGCCGGGCCGATAGGTGGTGCCGGAATCGTGGGGTACACCCACCACTGCCACATCGTACTCCCCAACTTTGCGCACATCCTCCAGGTAGGGAGCCTTGAGGAAGGTGTTGATGCCGGCATAATGGGGCAATTCGCCACGGGAAAAGGTGGGGATGGAGCGATCGCCGATGCTGGCTGCTGCCTCGAGGCCAAACTCTAAGCCTCGACTCACCTCTTGCTGCCAACCGGATAGGGAAAGCCTCGCTTCCTTGGCCAGAGCCGCTTGGGCTTCGGTAGAAAAGCCGTTATTTGCGTTCGATTCGGTGGTCATGGTTGGGATCCCCCGTTAGGTGGTGTATTCGGCGTTGATGCGCACGTAATCGTAGCTGAGATCGCAGCCCCAGGCCACGCCCTGGCCGGATCCCTGATGGAGATCCACGGTAAAGGTCACCGGATCCCCTTTCAAGTACTCAGAGGCTGCCTTGCGATCGAAAGCCAGGGGCATTCCCGCCTGCATGAGCAGAAAATCCCCCAGACGGATATCCAACCGGCGGCTGTCGAAGGGGATCCCGGCCCGTCCGGCGGCGGCTGCCACCCGTCCCCAGTTGGGATCGTTGCCAAAAGCTGCCGCCTTCACCAAGGGAGAGCTGGCGATCACACGGGCCATATGCCGGGCTGCCCCATCATCCACAGCCCCACACACCCGAATTTCCAGCAGCTTGGTAGCTCCTTCCCCATCGCGGGCAATGGCCTTGGCCAGATGAATGCAAACTTGGTTGACCATCTCCGCCAAAGTCTGGGCAGCTTCTGTGCCGGCTTGCAGGGTTGGGATCCCACTTTGGCCGTTGGCCAGGGCCAAGAGCATGTCGTTGGTGCTGGTATCCCCATCCACCGTGATTTGGTTAAAGCTGAGGTCGGCAGCTTGCTTGAGGATCTGCTGCCACAGGCGGGGATCCACAGCCGCGTCGCAGGTTAAAAAAGCCAGCATCGTGGCCAAGTTGGGGTGGATCATGCCGGATCCCTTGGCAATGCCCCCGACCCTGACGGTGTACCCGTCGATCTCAGCTTGCAGGGCAACGCTTTTGGTCACCAAGTCGGTGGTGATGATGGCGCGGGCGGCGCTCTCCCCCCCCTCTGGAGAGAGGCTGTCGATAAGGCCAGGCAGGGCTGCTTGGATTTTCGGCATTTCCAGTTGTCGCCCGATGACCCCTGTGGAGGCCGTGAGCACCTGATGGGCCGGGATCCCCAACCGTTCTGCCACCCAGAGGGCCAGTTGGGCGTTGTTGCGCTCTCCTTCTTCTCCGGTACAGGCGTTGGCTTGCCCGGCATTGCAGAGGATGGCCCGCACCGGCTGCTGTTGGGCGAGGATCCCTTGGTTGTAGGTAACACAGGCTGCTTTGACCTGATTGGTGGTAAAAACGCCTGCCCCAACCGCATCGCACTCGGAAACGATCAAAGCCAGATCCGCAGCTCCTGAGGGCTTGAGGCCAGCGGCCACTCCAGCGGCTCGAAATCCTCGCGGGGCAGTAACGGCGCCTTCAACCGGTCTAAATTGGGATCCCATGTGTTCCTTGGCCAGAGGGTGGTCGGCAACATCATACCGACTTGCTGCTCCGATTTGGGTCATCGCAAGCTTTCCGTGAGAAACTCTCTGGAAACCGGTTCTGAGGGAAAGAGTTGTAGTTACGCCTACCAAGCAGAGGCGGCAGAGAGGGTTATTTTGAAAGTGTGTGCTTCCTCTGCTCCGGGAATTGCCAGCCATGCCCACCCCTGTCATTACCCTCAACCATGTCAGCAAGGTCTATTCCAATGGCACGGTGGCTTTGCAGGACATGAATATGACCATCCAAGAAGGGCAGTTCGTTAGCTTGGTGGGGCCATCCGGCTGTGGGAAAAGCACAGTGCTACGGTTGGTGGCAGGTCTGGGGCATCTGACCACAGGCTCTATCGAATGGGGGCAAAATCTTGAGAAGGATGCTCCCCAAGGGGAACCCAAGTTGGCCTTTGTGTTTCAGGAACCGGCCCTTATGCCTTGGGCGACGGTGATGGACAATGTGGGGCTACCCTTAAAGTTGGCAGGTGAGCCCAAGCCAAAAGCCAATCGAGATGTCTTGGAAGCTCTGCAACTGGTGGGCCTGCGGGGGTTTGAGCGCAGTTTTCCCCGCGAGCTATCGGGCGGCATGCGCATGCGGGTTTCCATTGCTCGCGCCCTGGTAACCAAGCCCCAAGTGTTGCTGATGGATGAACCCTTCGGAGCTTTGGATGAAATCACCCGCAGCAAGTTGAACAGCGATCTGTTGGAGCTGTGGCAAGAAAAGCGCTGGACGGTGATCTTTGTTACCCACAACATTTACGAGGCCGTCTACCTGTCCAACCGCGTGGTGGTGATGGCGGCTCGCCCAGGGCGGGTGATAGCCGATATTCCCATCGATGCGCCCTATCCCCGCTCGGAAGACTTTCGCACCTCTTCCCTTTACAACAACTACTGCCGTGAAGTGTCGGCCCGTCTGCACGAGGCCATGCACGGCTCAGCTCAGGATCCCCCCTATTTGCGCCCCCTCTCTGCCGGACGTTTGCGCTGATGGGATCCCTTGCTTGACAGTGCTCCCTTGACTCTCTATTGCGTATCTCAACTTCACGATATGTTCGACCCGTTTGTCCACCTTCTCGAGCCATGGCGCCGTTGGCTGGGATCCGTTGTTGGCTTGGGGGAGAGCTGGCCTCTCCATTGGCCAGATTGGTCTCTGCCCAAGCTGACCGGCGCAGTTGGAGAAAAACTCGGATCCCAACCCACGGATGAGGCAGACATACCGAGTGCCGGCTCAGGGGTGCCTGCAAAGGGGTTGAATCTGGGCCGTTGGTTCAACCTGGAAGTGATTGCCCCCCTTATCGTCGGGATCCTCTTCTTGGTGGGCTGGGAAGTGGCGGTGCGGGTAACGGGAGTGCCCCACTACCTCTTGCCGGGGCCGATTTTGGTGGTGCAAACCCTCATCCGCGACTGGGGAACGCTTTTTCCTTCCCTGTTGATCACCGTGCAAATTACGGTGGTGGCCTTTTTGGCTGCCACAGTATCGGGGCTTTTGGTCGCGATTGTGTTCACCCAGAGCAAATGGATCGAGCGCAGCTTTTTCCCTTATGCGGTGATTTTACAGACGATGCCCATTGTCTCCATCGCCCCGCTGATCATCATTTGGCTGCGCAACAACACCTTTGCCGCGATGGTGGTGTGCGCCTGGATTGTGGCGTTTTTCCCGATTCTTTCCAACACCACTCTGGGGCTGAACAGCGTCGATCACAACCTGCTCAACCTGTTCCAACTGTACAAAGCCAACCGCTGGCAAACGTTGATCTACTTGCGGCTACCCAGTGCCATGCCCTATTTCATGGGGGGCCTGCGCATCAGCGGTGGCCTTTCTTTGATTGGGGCGGTGGTGGCGGAGTTTGTCGCTGGTACTGGCGGGCAGCGGGCCGGGATCGCCTACCAGATCTTGATCTCCAGCTTCAACCTGCAGGTGCCCCGCATGTTTGCGGCCTTGATCTTGGTCACCGGCTTGGGGATCCTGATCTTTATTTCCTTGAGTGCTCTATCCGACAGGGTGTTGGGCAAGTGGCATGAGAGCGCTGTGCGCCGAGAGAACTGAAAAATTGAACTTTGGTGAAAATTAGGGCCCCCTCTCTAACATCTAGGGTCATTTGGATTCAAACTAGGACGCTGCACCCACCCCTAAAACGTTGAACGCACGCGGCCAAAGGCTTTTCTCAATAGCTCAGGCGCCTCACTCTAACCTGAAACGACTAAGTGCCTTGAATAGGAGCAGGTGGAAGGCGTCTTCTGGAAAAGCCCAGAGATATCGCTGCGCTTGCTGTCGGCGGCTATCTCAGATGCTATTTTTGGGTTGCTATCGGAGGGGGATGAACTCAGTGCGGCCAATGATTTGCTGGCCTTGATCCGAGAGCGCGTAGTTGATGAAATCGGCCACCACAGGGCTGGTTCTTTGAGGTGCCACCAAAAACACATTCCGCGCCAAGGGGTAGCTGCCCCTCTGGATGGCCTCACGGGTGGGCATCTGGCCGTCGATGGGCACAATCCGCACCGTTTGCTGGTTTTGCACCTGATCGACAGTGCTGTAGGTGATGCCATCTTCTCCCAAAGCCCGCAGCAGCGGGGTGGTGACATCTTCTGTGGCGGTGGTGAAGTAGGGAGGGTTATCGGGAGCGAAGGGCAGCCCCAACAACACGAGTTCTTGGAAAACGCTGTAGGTGCCGCTCTGGGGGGCGCGATTGAGGACCCGAATCCGCCGATCCGGGCCGCCCACCTGGCTCCAATTGGTGATCCGACCCTGGAAGATATCGGCCAATTGCTGCAGCGTCAGTCCTCCTTTGTAGGGGTTGTTCACCCCCACCGCCACCGCCAGGGCATCTTTGGCCACCGGGATCGCCTGTAGACCCGCCTGCACTTCGCTGGCATTGAGGGGGCGGGAGCTAGCGGCCATCTGGATGCGACCTTCCATCAGGGCCTTCAGGCCGGCATTGGATCCATTGGGCTTGCCATCCGGGATCCCATAGGTGAGGGGAATGCCGGGGTTGCGCTGGGTGTAGCCTCCCTTCAGGGCCAAGACGATCCGGATCATCGTGACGCTGCCATCCATCTGGAGCACTGCTGGGTTGGGCAGAGAAGTATCCAGATTAACGGCGTTGGCAGGCGGGTTGGGGATAGGAGGCGTGTTCTCTCTATTCAGGAATGAGTCCAACAGGCCGGAACGATAGGCATACCAGCCGCCGCCTCCCAGTATCGCGAACAAAAGAATGTAAACGATTGGAGGTGGGCCGGAAGGTCGTGCGGTCATGGGATCCCCCCTAAAGAAAATTCACGATCCAGACTTTTGAGACTTCCCCCCTCTGTTGTATCAGCTATCCACGCAGATTGGGTGAGCGACAGGTCAAGGCATATCTATCCGCCCATGGCCGCCTCTCGTCCCACCTCGCGCAGCTCGATCACATCCGCACGGGGATCCGCCTGCACAACTTCCAACTCGATCCAAGCCCCCAGAGGAATCTGGCGTTCTAGGCGCACCGGCACCCGAAAGGCAATCTCATCCAGCATGGCCAACACCAAGTTTTCCTGCTCGCGCAGGTAGCCCAAGACCAGAGCCCGCCAAATTTGCCCCGGTCGCAGGCGCAGGTATTCGATGCTCCAATAGCGCTTGGATTTCCGCTCCACCTGGTTGGCCTCAGCGGTGCCCGGCTCAATCCCCAGCAGCAGCTGCTGCACATCCGCCTCCGTCAACGGCAAGGGATCCCCGCGCAAAAAGGCCTTGATCTGGTAGTGGGCCACCAAGTCCAGGTAGCGCCGAATCGGGGAGGTAACCTGACAGTAGGCATCGAGACCCAGCCCTGTATGTCGCCCCGGCTGGGTGGCTACTTCCGCCCGCGATAGACAGCGCATGATGGCAAAAGACCGAACTGGCCCCTGGGGATACCTATCCAGCACTTCGGGAGGAGGTAAGTCGGGAGCCGGCTGCAGACGATAGGGCACCGGGATCCCATTTTGGCTGGCGAAGCGAGCCGCCACCTCGCCGGTGAGCACCATCATTTCCGCCACCATCTGCCGCGCAGGAGTATCCTCGATTACCCGGAGGTGGGGGATCTCGTCGATGACCTTGATATCTTGCTCCGGCAGGCCGATCTGAATGGCCCCCTGAGCCATGCGCCACCCATAACGCCACTGGGCCGCCCGGGCAATAGCCGTCAGTTGGGCCTCTGCCCCCAACTCCAACATTTCATCGGCATCTTCGTAGGTGAGGCGGTAGGTGACTTTGATCTGGCTGAGGCAAATTTCGGAATCCCGGATCTGGCCGTCGGATCCCAGTAGAATGCCAAAGCTAAGGGCAGGCCGCACCTCTCCCTGCACCAAGCTCATCGGGCCGGTGGACAACTCCGGCGGGAACATCGGGATCACCCGCTCCGGCAAATAGACACTGGTGCCACGCTTGCGGGCTTCCAAATCGAGGGGATCCCCCCACTGCACCCAACAACTGGGATCGGCAATGTGGATCCAGAGCTTCACCGCGTCATCCGACCAGAACTCGACGCTGAGGGCATCGTCGATGTCGCGGGTGCTGGCATCATCGATGGTGTAGGTGTGGAGATGGGTGAGATCCCGCCGCAGATGGGGATCCCAGAAAGAGGGAGGCTGGCTGAGCAGGGCTTGGGTGTATCGCTCCACCGCCTTCGGGAACTGGGTTGGGATCCCGGTGAGGCGCAGGGCCAGGTTCTCGTGGCGGCTCCACAGCCCCAGAGCCACCAAAGCCTCAAAGGCCCCCTGCGGAGTGTCAGGAAACCCCATCAGCTCCAGCAGTTGCGAGGCCCGTTCCCGATCCGACGGGTTGAGATTGGAAGAGAGATCCTCGTGGCTGCGAATGGCTGCTGCTGCTCCCTGCAGGGCCAGGCGCTCCAGCACCTCCAGGCGGGCCCGCTCGGCAGGAGTCCAGGGATACCCTTGGCCGGGATGAGCCAGAGCCTCCCGCAGGTGGGCCTCAAACTCTAGTTGTTCCTGCTGCCGTTGTTGGGCGACGGCCATTTGATGGAGGATCTCCTTCACCTGAGCCGGAGTGCGGGGTTCGTAGCTCTCCCCCTTTTGCTTGAAGTAGGTGCGATCCTCGCTCAAGAGGCGATAGGCGGCATAGGTAGAGACCGGAGAATCATCAGAAAACAACAGCTGAGCCATTTCGGCCAAGCTCAGGGGCTGACGCTCCTCCTGCACCAGTTCCCAGGCCAGCGCCAAGCTTTCGGGATCCAACTTTGCCTGCACCGCCTGCCAAAAGCCGGGGATGTCGGAAGCCGTGAAGCTGGATCCCCCGTTCAAAGCAAAGGTAATCTGGCGAGGGTGAACACTATGAACCTGCCCAGAAGGCACCCCCAGCAGTAGGTTCTTCTTGCCCTCGGTGCCCTGAACCACTGCCAACACACGGTCGTTATTGTAACGAAACTCCACCAGTGTGCCCTTTTCCACCCGTTCTCCCCATGTCGGCTGTCGTTAAAGCGCAGGCTTTCTTCCATTCTCCATCAGCTCTGCCCGCCTGCCTACCTGGAAACCCCGGCCAGAAGACGTACGGGCACTTGAATAGGTAGCAGATGTTAGATATATCGGTACTTAAGCATATAGGTATGTGATATATAGACACACGAGATATAAATTTTTGGGTAGATTGCGGTTATGTGTTGGGCACTGCGATTTCAGAGCAGAGGCCAGCTCTGCCAGGTTTGTGGGATAGGGTTACCAGCCAGGGCTCCTAAATTCCGTAGAGATACTGTTGCCAGCATTTCGCAAGTGGATACTTCCACTTCTTCCATGTGTGATATCCTAGGGGTAAGGCACAGTTACCATAGGCTGCTCCCCAATTGAGCAAGCAAAAGGGTGGTACTCAAGAGTCGTTTCCCTACAGTGAAGGTCACGGAAACAAGAGATTCCGTATTTCTTCACCTAAAACTTTTTAGCTTAGCGCTCAAAAGGTAAACCGTGGACAACCCAAAGCGACTGTTGCTCATCGATGACGATCCGAACTTAATCCTGCTGGCCAAGGACTACCTAGAGTTTCGCGGTTATGAGGTGGTGGCGGCGAGCAACGGTCTGGAGGGGTTGGAAGCGATGCGCCATTTCACACCAGACCTGATCATCTGCGATGTGATGATGCCGGAGATGGATGGCTATACCTTTGTGGAAACCATTCGCTCCAACAGTGCTACGGACTGGATACCTGTGATTTTTCTGTCGGCGCGTGGGCAGACGGCGGATCGGGTGCGCGGCCTGACCACAGGGGCAGATGTTTACATGGTCAAGCCCTTTGAGCCGGAAGAATTGGTGGCGCAGGTGGAGTCTTCTCTCAAACATACCGAGCGCCTGTTACAAGTGCAGAATGTGGGCATTCAGCCGGTCATAAAACTGGATCGGGAAATTGAACTTACGCCAACAGAAACTAAGGTGATCCAGTACGTGGCCAGGGGCCTGTCCAACCGCGAGATTGCCGAAGTTCTTGGGGTGAGCCAGCGCACCGTTGAAAGCCACGTCAGCAACATGCTGGGCAAAACCGGCCTGCACAACCGCACAGAACTGGCCCGCTGGGCGATAGAAAGTGGTCTGGGCAAAAAACCGTTGTAATTCCCGCCACCCCTTTCAACGGCTGGAGAACTCTATCTCCTCGGCGCGATTGGAGATAGGGTAGTGATCGCACTTGAAGGGCAAGGTAACTGGGGTGGGCAAGTCTTTTCAAAAATTGGCGGGGGAGGATCTGCTGGCCTTGCCCCAACGTACATTGGCCGCCGATTTTCACTGCGTTACCCAAAAACTGGGTCTAAAGCCCCGTCCTTCCAGGACAGTTTTTGCCCTGTTGTTGTCATTTTAAACAGGAATGAAACATTTCCGTTGCATTGCTTCCTAGATTGCTTTCTAGCTCCTTTCTCCCTCTGGGACAGGATCTAAAGGTGATTGTGGAAGCGGCGTGGAACGTTTGGGCAGCAGCGGGGGTGTCTCAATCTAGTTTGAAATGACTATAGACCTGCAATGATATAGACCTGCAATGAAATAAACCCATGCTGGTCAGGGAAGCCAAACTCCTCAACGCCGCTCCAGCGCCATACCAAGCCTTGGATGAGGCCCTGCCCAGTTTGTCCGCAACCAATGCTTGCGTCACTGGATGGATGAGCGTGGTGTCAACAAAGCTGCCTTGTACTCCCGATGCAATGTTAACTTGGCAACTGGGATGGGTTTCCCCGCAAGGCTTCCAGGAAGGCAAATACTGCAGGCGGATGCAGCGCAGAGGCCAGAACAGCAGCTCCGATCACCCGCTCCAGTGGGATCGGCAGCCGGCGGATCTGGATCCCTTCGGGAATGGGGATGGCGGCCAAGCGGGGCAAGATGGCAGCCCCCAGACCCTGCGCCACCATGTTCACAATGGTGGAGTCTTCCTTCACCAAGTAGGCCACCTTGAGGGTTTGGTGAGCGGCTTCCCAGTGGTTCCGCACCGCGGTGGTGCATTCGGCGTAGTTGTAGAGAATGTAGGAAAAACGGGAAAGATCCTCCCAGGTCAGGGTTTCCGGCAGGGGCCCAAAACTCAGCGGAACCAACACAATGAACTCATCGCGGGCAATCTCCCACGTCTGGAGATCCTCAGCAGCCCGCGGCAGGGGCAATAGACCAATATCCACCTGGCCCGATCGCAACAGATGTTCAACAGTGGCCGGATCTTCCTCTGTAAGGGTGAGGGTAATCTGGGGAAATTGTTGGCGGAAGCGGGCGATCACCGGCGGCAGCAAATGGGTTGCAGCACTGCGAAAAGCGGCAACCCGCACATTTCCCCCCCGCAACCCTTTTTCCAGGTTGGCCTCATAATCCATTTGTTCCCGCAGTTGCAGCATTTTGCGAACATGGCGCAGCAGTCGCTCCCCCACCGGGGTTAGGCGCGCCCCAAAGCGACCGCGCACCAACAGGGTCACCCCCAGTTCTTCCTCCAGGCTGGCAATGGCCCGGCTCACCGCCGACTGGGAAATGTGCAATTGCAGGGCAGCATCGCTGAAATTTCCCCGCTCCACCACAGCCACCAGGGTTTGCAGTTGCGAGATGTTCATGGATCCCATCTATTCGATCTGCGCATAGATGTGATGCTATCTCAGGTTTGAACCCTCCGCCGCGCCTGACTAAACTACGACATAGCTTCCCCTTCACACTGCGAAATAACGCGAAACAGTGTGAAATCATCTTTATCTTCCTGTCGTTGGTCAAGTGTCCCTATGTCGAGATCCATGTTTGCCCTATTGCCTTTCCATCAATTTCGAGATACTCCCGGCGTGCGTTTTTTCGACATCACGGTTGCGCGATCCAACGCCCGCGATTTGGTTTACCACGATGGGCCGGCCATCAGTCCCCCCAACAATCCGCAGGGCTATTGGCAGTTTTATATGCATCCACACCAAGAGGACAACCTACTGGCTCTATGGGGCGGACGGACGTTTTACCTGGTGAATTTTAGCTGGAGGGATCCCTTCCATATTGTGCGCCTGGAAGCGAACCGAGGCATTTTGCGCATTCCTCCCGGCACTTTTCACCGTTCCGTCTCCGATCCAGAGGGATCCATCGTATTGAACCAGGCGGTGCGCGACGAAAAAGCCATCTTGGAAAAAGAATTTCGCATCTACGACAGCAGCCGTATTCCCCGATTGCTGCAGGTGACCTCGGCGCCTGCACCTTTGCCCCGCATTTGTGCCTGAGTACAGTTAACCCATGCCCCCCCGCGAGTCAATCAGGGCTCGCAATCGGGCAGCAGCCTGTGTGAGCTGTGCCGAGGGAATGGACACTGTGGGGTCGAAGGGATGCCCTGGTGGGTTGGCTGTGGCCAGAGGCTCAGCCCTCTTTGGGGATCCCTGCAGGTGAAAACTGAAGCTAGAGTAAAGATGGGTGCTGGGGGATCGACCAATGCTCTCTCTGGAGCGCAAGGGCATAGCGGATAGCTCGCTCAATTTGGCGGAGTACATCGACCATACTCTGCTGTTGCCGATGGTTACTCCAGAACAGATTGACCAGGGGTGTGAGATCGCCCTGCGCTATGGCTTCCCCACTTTTTGTGTTCCTCCCTGCTATGTGCCGCGGGTGGTGGAGCGGCTGCACGGATCCCCGGTCAAGGTGAGCACGGTGGTGGGGTTTCCCCTGGGCACAACCACTGCAGAGGCCAAGCTTTACGAGGCCCAACTGGCGGTGGAGCAGGGGTGCCGGGAGCTGGACGTCCGCATCAACTTGGCTTGGCTCAAGGCGGGAGAGCTGGATCGCCTCCATGCCGAGATTGCCCAACTGGTGGAAGAAACGGGGGTTTGCGTCAAGGCCATTTTGGAAACGGCTCTGCTGACCGAGGAGGAGAAAAAGCTGGCCGGGGAGATTTGTATCGATGCGGGGGCGGCTTTTTTGATGACCTCCACCGGCTGGATGGGGGGGGCGACGCCGGCAGATGTGCAACTGTTGTGGCAACTCAGCCGCGGTAAAGTGGGGGTGAAAGCGTCGGGCGGCATTCGCACGGTGGCTCAAGCAGAGGCCATGATCCAGGCGGGGGCCAGCCGTATTGGCACCTCTTGGGGGCTGGAGCTGATGCAAGAGCTGCGAGCCAGAGGAACCCCATGAGTGGGCGCACCTACCGGGTTACGGGCATCAACCTGAAAGGGATCCCCCTGGGAGAGGCGGATCGGATTGTAACCATCTTGACCCGCGAGCAAGGGTTGATCCGGGCGGTGGCCAAGGGATCCCGTAAGCAGCCTTCCAAGCTGGGCGGGCGGATGGAGCCTTTTGTCATCAACGATTTGCTGATGGTGCGGGGGCGCTGGTCTGCCCAAACAGAGACTTCCCAGCGTTTACAGCGCATTGTCCAAGCGGAAACCCTCCAGACTTTTCCCCGCCTCAGCCGCAGCTTAGCCCATCTCACGGCAGCGCAGTACTTGGCGGAGGTGGCCTTGCTGTTGGCCTTGCCCGATCAAGCTCAGGAAGAGCTGTTTGTGGTGTTGGTCGAACACTTGGAACGCATCGAGCGGGCTGCTTCGGAACAGGCCGTTCTGCCCTTGCTCACCCACGGGTTGTATCACCTCCTGGCGTTGGCGGGGTTTGCCCCTCAGGTACAAGCCTGCTACTTCTGTCAAGGGGAGTTGGTCGACGGCGTTTTTTTCAGCCCCCAATGGGGTGGCTTGGTCTGTGATCCCTGCCGGGTGGCCCAGCGGCCCAGCCCAATTGCCTGGGTCTCCGCTTCTGCCTTACGTGCCTTGGGATCCCTGCCCAACTCGACATTGCCTCTGCCTGAGGATTCGCTGCCTTTGGCTGCTTGGCTGGAAGCAGAACGTCTGTTGCGGCGTGTTTTGGAGCATCATACAGATCGAGAAATCCGTTCCGCCGAGCTATTGGCCAGTTGCTACGCTGTTCCCACCGCAAACGGCCAGGGATCCCCAGCTTTTCCTGAGGGACATCCCGAAAAATGGGCATCGGTCTGAAAAAGTTGTGAAGGTATGTATCAAGTCCGGCCCAATAGCCGCAAAATAGAGCATCGAGGCGGGTTGGCAGCCGATTTTGGATGATAAATTAGGTTATGGAAAGTAACTTCTTACGAAGGCCTCTCAGGTTTGAGCAATGGTTTGGGGGGAGGAGTGCCTTGCACCAGGTACTGGACAGCATCATCAGGTGGGATTGAAGTTGGAGCTTTTAACAAGATTGAATCGACTGCTGAGAGGGCCTTCTGTTTTGTGCTTGTTTCCCGGAGCTGCATCCCTGGGGTGCGGCTTTGGTTAATTGCAGATGATTGCTTGTGAGTGTTCAATTTCACTCGGTGAGTCTGCCCAACTGAGGAGCAGCCCCTGAGGTTCCTGCATCCGCCCAACTCGAGATAGCGCCCACCTTAGTTCTTTTTCAGATCTCTCTTTTACCGAGTACCGTTAGAAGTTCAGGAGTTGCAGCACCGTGGAAGCACAGCGTAAGGAACGGATTCTGGTGGTCGATGATGAGGCCAGCATTCGACGCATTTTGGAAACCCGTCTGTCCATGATCGGATACGACGTGGTCACAGCTTCGGACGGCGAGGAGGCGCTGGAGGTTTTCCACAAGCAGGATCCCGACCTGGTGGTGCTGGATGTGATGATGCCGAAGCTGGATGGCTATGGGGTCTGCCAGGAGCTGCGCAAAGAATCGGACATCCCCATCATCATGCTGACGGCGCTGGGAGATGTAGCCGACCGTATCACAGGGCTGGAGCTGGGGGCAGACGACTATGTGGTCAAGCCCTTTTCGCCCAAGGAGCTGGAAGCTCGCATTCGGTCGGTGTTGCGCCGGGTGGCGCGGTCGGCCCACGATGGGATCCCCAGTTCTGGGGTGATTCAAGTGGGGGATATTCGCATCGATACCAACAAGCGGCAGGTCTACAAACGGGACGAGCGCATTCGCCTGACGGGGATGGAGTTTAGTCTGCTGGAGTTGTTGGTCAGTCGGTCGGGGGAGCCTTTTTCCCGCTCCGAGATTTTGCAAGAGGTGTGGGGCTATACCCCGGAGCGCCATGTGGATACGCGGGTGGTGGATGTCCACATCTCGCGGCTGCGGGCCAAGCTGGAGGATGACCCCAGCAACCCAGAGCTGATCCTGACGGCCCGAGGCACCGGCTATCTGTTTCAGCGCATCGTTCAGGGAGAGGAACAGGCACGGTCTTGAGAGGGGATCCCTCGCAACCTCTCTTCAAGAGCGGCCTGCACCCGCCTCAACACGCCAACCCAGTCTCCCGGTGTGTCTTGTCGAAACAGTCGCATTACCCCGGGGTACCAGGGGCTATCTTCTCGATGGAGCAGCCAGCGCCAATCGGCGGCAAAGGGGAGCAGCACCCATACCGGCTTGCCCATCGCCCCGGCCAAATGAGCAACGGCTGTATCAACGCTGATCACCAGATCCAACTGGGCAACGGCTGCGGCTGTATCGACAAAACTGCGGAAACGGGATCCCAGCTCCACCACCTGGTACTGCTCCAATAAGGCTCCCACCGGGTGAGGACTCTGTCCGAGTGGCGCGGACAGATCTTCCCCCACCTGCAGGCTAACCCACTGGATGGAAGGCACATGCAAGTGCTGGAGCAGCAGATCCAGAGGACAACTTTTCAGCCTTTGCACGCGGTTGAGATCAGGGTGGGCACGCCGGCCGCTGGCCCACACCAGCCCCACTTTCATCCGCTCCTGGGAAAGCTCTGGCCAGGAGAGGCTCAAAGGGATCTGCGGCCCACTTGCGCGAACGGGACAGACAAGGTAGGGGATGCAGGCAGGGATCGTCTCCAGGGTGGTGCCCAACCGCTGTGGCAAGCTGAGCAAGGGCAGATGGCAATCGAAAGAGGGCAAGGGATCCGTTTCCGAGATCACCTGCACCTGGGGAAGGGGGAAGCACCCTCTGAACAGCTCGACAAGGGATCCCTGACAGCGGAGGCAGATTTGCGCTTGGGGATGGGCCTCGGCCAGCAGCGGCAGGTAGCGCACAAACTGAATCGTGTCCCCCAACCCTTGTTCGGCGTAGATCAGCAGGGTCTGGCGGCCCAGAGGGGATCCCGTCCACAGAGGGGAAAGAAAGCGCGGGTAGGTCGCCCCTTGTCGCTGCAGCCGCCATTCGTATTCTCGCCACCCCTCCTCGTAGCGGCCCAGGGTCAGCAAAGCCGTGCCCAGGTTGTAGTGGATCTCCGGCCAGTGGGGGGCCAACTGCAAGCTGCGCCGATAGGCTTCAATGGCCGCTTCCAACCGGTTTTGTTCCTGCAAGATGGTGCCCAGGTTGTTGTGAGGCTGGGCGTCCCTCGGCAGCAGCAAGATGGCCCGTTGCAGACAATCGGCGGCCTCCTCCAAGCGATCTTGCAGGTGCAGGCAGTGGCCGAGGTTAACGAGAATTCGCCCCTCCTGGGGTGCAAGGGCGAGAGCTTGGCGAAACCAGCCTTCCGCTTCCTCAGCTTGGCCATCGAGCATCAGGGCATTCCCCAAAGCTGCCAAGGCATAGACCTGGGGAGGCTGGGCTGCTGCTGCCTGTTGCAACACCTCAATTGCCTGGGCCAATTTCCCCAGGGTGAGCCAACAACTGCCCAATCGGAAAAGCAATTGCCCATCACCGGGGGCAAAGGCCAGGCCCTGTTCGTAGGCTCGCGCCGCTTCCTCTGGGTTGCCAAGCTGCATCCAGGCATCGCCCAGATCCTGCCAGGCCGGCACCCAATCCCCCCGCAGGTGCAGAGCCAGTTGCAAGGGGGTCAAAGCTTGGCGGGGATCCCCCATCTGGAGATAAAGGGATCCCAGCAACGCCTGAGCGGCGAACAGATGGGGATGGGCGCGGGTAAGCTGCCGGCAGAGGTGCAGAGCAGCTTTCAGATCCCCCGCCTGTCGGTAGCGTTGAACCCACGTCAGAGCCGCCTCTGGGGATGGGATCTCGGATCCCCGCTCTGGATCCTGTGACTCAGCCGCTTGCCGGTTGTCTTTTCCTCGCCCAAAGCCCCGTGGCACGTCTTTGCCTCTTTTTTGCCTCTTTTGAGATCCCTTTCACTTCTTAGCCCCCTCCCCCCAGTGTCCAAATGACAGCAGTGGGACAGGATCCCTACTCAGGCTAACAAAAGGTTCCCACTGCCCCACTTTTCACAGGCCATCCCTGGGGCTCAGTTGCGGCGAAACAGGCTGTCCAAGTAGATGCGCGCCGCCCGCCGGTCGCTCTCCCCACTTTGGAGCAGGAATAACGAGAGCGCTGCCGTCACCACCCGATCCTGATCCCAGTCGGGATGGCGAGAGAGGTAGTTTTTGAGGGTGTCATGCAGCTCCTCAGGAATTTCGCTCAAAATGCTGACGCTGTGAGAACTCATAGTCCAACTACTCACTCGGGCTTAAGAGGGGAGAAAACGGTATCCCGCAAAACCTGCGGCCACAGCCAAAACTTGGGCAGCTCGAACAGAGCGAACCCGCAACATCAAAACCCAACCTAGATAGGCCAAGAGCCTCAGCAGGCTCGCAAGCAGAAAAGCAAGCAATATAGGTTCATAGCTTGCCCCTATCCCAGCGGATGGGAGGGAGGGCATGCACAACTGTTCCTAAGCCTGTCGTGGGCTGTAGAACAGATGAAGTCTTTTCTGAGGAGAGCGGTTGGGAACACCTCCACGCCACTCACCCTCAGGTGCGGCTATTCTGCCCTTTAACCCACGGGGGGTGTCAATCCCAAGTCAGGGATCCAACAGGACAAAAGCTCTCCATTGGCCTTGATGGGATCGGAAAAAACGGCGCGATCCCGTTACGTTTCTCAGGGTGTAGTCGCCTGAACCTTACCGACCTCCACTTTTCCACAGAAACCCCCGATGCCGCCCCCTGAGGGAAAGGCCCTGTGGAAAACGGCCCACCCGCCTGTGGAAAGCCTGGGGAAAACCTGTGGATTTCCGGGAAATCTGAATTTGTCCAAAAATTTTTGTGTTTGTGTCGAGCATTTCTCAGGGCCACTCGACTCGGTAGCGCAAAAACAGCTCCTTGGAGCCACGGCGGCATTCCAGCAGCTCCAACTGGGGCAGGGATCCCTGCACTTGCCAACCCTCAATGCTGGCAGGCGCATCGGCATATCCACTCAGCAGCACCGGAGCGAGGGTAACCCACAGCTCATCCAAGGCCCCTGCCTGGAGAAATGCCCCCAAAAGCCGCCCCCCGCCCAACAACCCCACCCGTTCAATGCCCAAGCTGCGCAGGCGGGCCAGCCGTGCCGGCAGATCCCAATCGGCAGCCACCCAGATGTCTTCAAAGCCGGTTCGGTTCCGCCAAATCCGGGATCCCTTGGGAGTTGTCCACAGCCAACGGGTGAGGGGCTGGCGAAAAAACGGCAAATCCTCAGGAATATCCCCGCTGTCGGAACAGATGATCGTCAGGGGCTGGGGAGAGAGGCCCTGAGCGGTTCTGCGTTGGATCAACTCGGGATCCCGAATACGCAGACTGGTGCCGTAGGCCCGCAGAGTGGCTGCCCCCATGATCAAAGCCTGTTGCTGAGCAGCTTGGGTTTCCAAATGCCGATAGTCCTCAGGGCTGCTGAAGGAGGGCCTCTGCGCTCGGTGGGCTGCGATCTTTCCATCCAAGCTCTGGGCGAAGATGGCAACCAAGTGGGGACGATTCAAAGGCAAGATCGCTGGGAAAGGGTGGGCAAACCCCACAAATTGACCAGAATAGAGTCAGGCATCGCCGGGGGAACCGTGGCACCGGTCACCAGAGCGCCCACGCGGAATGGATATGCTAGGGACATTTCAATCCTCCACCATCCGGGTTGAAGTCGAGGCCAGTGCATCGACGATGCAGCGCTGTCTGACAGAGGTGGGATTGTTGCAGCAGTGGATCTGGCCCCAGCAACTGCAGGGATCCCTTCCCGAAAGGCTGGAGCTGGGCAGCACCTTTGCGGCCCAATGGGGCCCCCTCTCGATCATGCACCAGGTGGAAACCCTGCTGCCGGAACGGCTGCGCCTGCTGATGTGGGGAGGAGCCGATGGCTACTGTGACTGGCTGTGGGGGAACGGCTGGGTGCAGTTGCGGGTAGAGGCCGTCTCTCTCCTGCCCTTGGGCTTGGGACAATTGCTGATGCTGCGGCGGCTGCAACAGTTTGCCCAAAGCCAAGAACAGCGCCCCTCTTAGGACTTAAAAAGCGACCTTCCGGCAAAATCCGTGGATCCTCGGCTTGACAAAATGCGTTTCGGTTGCAGCATGCTCCTTCTCTAAGGATTTTCCACTACGATAGTTGTAGCAGAGCTTACTCTTCCCGTCCGAGAGGCCCAATGAATCCGCCGACCAGCCCCACCCCAACCGCCATCGAGCAGGAAAAGTTCGAGATCCGCTTGGGAGAAGCCCTCAACCGAGCAGGACTGCTCACCCCCGCCCAACTGGCTCAGGCCATGTGGGAAAAGGCCGACAACCCCTTGATGTTGGGGGAGCTGTGTATGCAGCACGGCTGGGTTGCCCCCCGAGATCTCTACCCATTGATTCCGGTCGAATTGGTGCGCATCGGCGAGATCTTGATGCTGCATGGGTATCTGGAGCTGGAGCACACCCATCAGGCCCTGATTCAGCAGCGGCAGCACCCGGAGCGCAAGCTGGGGGAGATCTTGGTGCAGCAGGGCTGGGTACAACCCCACTGGTTGGAATGGGCCTTGGACAAGCAGCAGCGGCTGCGGCGCCAGAAAGGAGCTGCCAACAGTTGGGAGGTGATGGTGGAGCAGTGGTCCACCATTCCCGATCAGCCCCCTCTTTACGTCTCACCTCTACAGGTAGCCCAAGAGACCTACAGAGTTACCCAGCAATACAAAGCCCAGCTGGAGCGCTACCAAGAGCAAATTGCCATCTTAGAAGCGCAACTGGAGCAACAGCGGCAGCAGCAACAGCTCATGGCCGAACAGTCGCTGCGGCAGGTTGCCGACTATCAAGCCCGCCAGCAGGAACAGCAGCAGCGCATTGCCCAATTGGAAGCCCAAATCCAGCAGGGCACTGAACAACAAAAGGCTGCCCAACAGCGCATTCGGGAACTGGAGGAGCAACTCCAAGCCCAGCAAACTCAGGGATCCGCGCAACTGCAAGCCGCCCAAGCAGAGCTGGAAATCCTACGTCGCCGCTGCCACGAGTTGACAGAATGGCAATCTCAGGCCAAACACCAGCTGCAAGAGCTGGGATCCCGATTGCAGGAGCAGCAGAAGATACAGCAGGATCAGGCACAGCAGCTCCAAGAGCAAACCCACCTGCGTCATACTCTGCAGCAAATGGAAGCCCAAGTGGCCGCCCTGAACCAATCGCTGCAGGAGCACCAACATCAACTCCAACTGGCCCAGTCCACGAAACAGCGCTTAACTGCCGACCTAGCCCACGTTCGCCAAGAAGCTGCCGAGGCCACCCACCGCTTGCAGGTGCAGCTCCAAGAAACCCAAGCCCAACTGCGAGAAACTCAAGATCGCTTGCAGGAAGCCCAAGCCCAAGTGAGCCAGCTCCAGGCCCAACTGCAGGCGGCCCAAGCGGAAAACCGTGCTCTAGCCGCAGCGCTAGCCGAAGCCCGGCGAACTTCCCCACCTGCAGCTGCACCGACCCCAGCTCCAGAGAAAGCCCGGCCAGAGGCAGAGGATCTCAAGACCCTGACCGTAGCCGACTGGGCAGCCGAGCTGAGTGCCCCAGAAAGCGAATTGCCCCCGCAGCAATATTTGGGGGAAGAGGACTTGGAAGCTCTACAGCGGGCCACCCCCTGGGTACAGCGGGTATTGACCCAATTGCGGGCGGCTGGCCTAATCGACAATGCCGGCATCGAAACCGTCATTCACGCTTGGGAAAAGGAAGGGGGCACCTTCACAGATGTGCTGGCCCACCACAGCGGCCTCAAGCCGGAGACCGTCAAATTTTTCAGCGAAGGGGGCTACTCTGTTCAACTGGCAGGGGGACGCCACGTGGCCGACTACCTCAAGGCTTCTGGATTGGTCAGTGCCACCCAAATCGAACAGATCCAGAAGCACCTGCCGCCAGGGGGATCCCTGTGTCAGGCCCTTGCCCAAGCCGGGATTCTACGCCGGGCCACTGCCCTGTATTTCGAGCGCCACTTCGGCGGGCAAAAGCCCCGCCGCCCGCTGCGGGAAGAGCTTTAGAGGAACCATGCTCTATCGCTGACGCCAACGACCGACAAGGGATCCGAATACAGACACAAGCTGCCAACAAGATGCCAATTAGACTAGAAACTAGATAGAGATAGATCATCAGAAGCGACCGGTTTCTCACCCCTGAGAGACCCAAGTTACTCGGTAGTTGTGTCGATCTCTTCTGCTATGACTACGGAAGCTCCAACTCGACCTGCTCAGCAGTTCTCGCCCTCGAGAACCCAGGTTCGCCAGCCCTACCCCCACTTCAAGGTGATCGTCTTGGATGACGATTTCAATACCTTTCAGCACGTTACGGAATGTCTGCTGAAATACATCCCCGGCATGACTTTGCCCCTAGCGCGGCAACTGACCGTGCAGGTGGATGCCGAAGGGCAAGCAGTTGTTTGGGTCGGCCCTCAAGAACAGGCGGAGCTCTACCATCAGCAATTGCTGCGGGAGGGGTTGACCATGGCCCCTTTGGAGCCGGCCTGAAGCACCAGGCGTTCGTAGCTGCGCTCAACTGCTGCCAACAGCTCCGCTTGGCCCCAACCGGCGTAAAGGCTGCTGGCAATGGCCAGCCCACCCGCCCCCACCCCTTCCTTGACATAGCCCCGCTCGTAAGCCTGTAGAGGCAGATAGCGGCTATTGGCAAAGCTCAGTTGGGTGGCCAAAAGGGGAGCAACCCCCAACAACTCTGCCAAGGCCACCGTATTGCCCGAGGGATCCTCTGCCACCCAGCGGGTGGTTCCCACCACCACGTTCTCTGGGGGCCAAGGGATCCCCTGCTCTTCCCCCCAGCGCTGCATCAAGGCCAGCACCGCCAACATTTGGGTTCCCCCTGCCAGCAGCACCGCTCCCCGTTGCGCTGCGCCCATCGCCAACCCGGCCACAAAGGGCTGCATGGGATCCCCCACTGCGGCCACCACCTCAGCAGCAGAAGCTCCCCTTGGCAGACGGGCCAATCCCTGCCGGGCCAAGGCCAGCTTTTGGGCGTGGTTGCAGACCGGGTGGCTGCTGTTTACCATGCCCTCTGCTGCCCACCCCAGTCCCAACAACACCGCCAGCGCCGTGGTGGTGCCCCCTGCCACACACTCCCCAATCACACAGTAGCCTTGCTCCAGCCGGGATCCCCGGTCGTACCCTTCTTGCCACAGGGATCCCACCTGCTCCAAAGACAGAGCCTGTCCTGTGCTCAAGCAGCGGGCCACTCCCCCAGAGCTCACCATTTCTGCCCCCGGCAAAGGTTCCGGCAAGCCACAATCGAACACTCGGCACGGGATCCCCAACTCCCTCAGGATGGCGCAGCTGATCACCACTGGGGAAGGATAGCCATCCGGAGAGGTGGGCAAGCGGTGAGAATGGCCCGCCAGCAACACTTCCCCATCGGCAAGAGCTGTGTAGCGACGCAAGGAGGGGGTAGCGCCGGCAGCCGAAATGCCCGGAACAAGAGCCGTTTCGGTAAACCCCAAGCAGGCCAGAAACAGAGGTCGGGATCCCTGCACCCGTTCGCACCACCGCCGGGCCACAGCCGGCTGAGTGTAAGCCTTAACGCAAGGAAACGGAAGCATACCGGACACCGAGGCAAACAAGCCAGAGTCTATCCTGAGCCAGAAGGGCGGGATCCCGTACTCGCAGGAGGGGTTGCCTCCTGCTGAGGCAATCGGATTCGGATAGGATGGGTATACCCAATGCAGTTTATTCAGGGCAAACGGAAGGCCATGAGCTTCTTCGACTCTGAGATCGTCCAAGAGGAAGCCAAGCAACTGTTTCAGGATTTCCAAAACCTGATGCAGCTTGGTCAACGGTACGGCCAATTCGACCGGGAAGGCAAAAAAATCTTCATCGAACAGATGGAGGAGTTGCTGGAGCGCCAGCGCATTTTCATGAAGCGGCTGGAACTCTCCGACGACTTTATGGCTCAAATGACCATCAAACAACTGCAAACTCAGCTTGGGGGGTTTGGGCTCTCCCTGACCCAAATGTTTGACCAGATGCACCAGACCCTAGAGCGCATGAAAGCTGAGGCAGACGCTGAGCGTTGACCCCCAAGAACGACCTACACGAAGGGATCATGTCTTCTTCCCGCCAGACCCGCAACCAGAAATTGATTCTGGAGGTGCTAGAGCAGCAGTCGCAGCCCCTTTCGGCGCAAGAGATCTTTCTGGAGTTGCGCAATGCCAACCACACCGTCGGTCTGGCCACGGTTTATCGAGTTTTGGATGCTCTGCGCAATGAGGGCAAGCTGCAAGCGGTCAACTTGGGAGACCAGCAGACCTACTACCAGGTTCTGCCCAGCAATGGCCACAACCGCCACCACCTGATCTGCACCGAATGTCGGCGGGTGGTGCCTTTGCCCGATTGTCCGGTGGAAGATTTGGAGGCACAGCTTTCCAGTCAGTACCAATTCGCGATCGAGTACCATGTGCTTGACTTCTACGGCGTCTGTGCCCAGTGCCGTAGAGGGGTTGGGCCAGGCCCGGACTCACAGCGTTCCTCTTTTCTCAAAGCTAAGCCCAAATGATGAGCTATCTCTGGACAGTGTTGATCGGGCTGGCCGGCGCCCTGATCGGGGTCAAGCTGAGGCTTCCGGCGGGAGCACTGGTGGGCTCCATGGTGGCGGTGGGTTTGGTGAATGTCTGGGGGGCGATCCCAATTCCCGCTCCCCCAGCCGGGATCCGTTTTGCCATGCAGGTGGTGTTGGGCATTCTTTTGGGTACTAAGCTCACTGCCGATACGCTTCTGGCCCTGAAAGATCTGTGGCGACCAGCCCTGCTCTGTACAGTGATTGCGGTGGGCACGGGGGTCTTGTCGGGGTACCTGATCTCCCGTTGGCTGGGGATCGAGCGCTTGACTGCCATCTTGGGCACAGCTCCAGGAGGCATTTCCGACATGAGCCTGATAGCCCTGGACATGGGAGCCCAAACCAGCACAGTGGTGGTCATGCACTTGGCACGCCTGATCAGTGTCGTTGTGGTCGTCCCCTGGGTGGTGCGACTGCTCGTTCAGCCGGGCACGAGCTAGGAAACTCCTCAGAGCAGAGATGGTGGGTGGGTTAGACTAGGGGCGATACAGAACTTAACAACTGAACCGCCGCCTTGGAACTTTCCCCTTCTCCCCTCACCTACCATGCCGACGCTGCCGGATCCCCTTGGAGCGCTGCTCTCCGTTCTGCAGATGGCTCTTTGGGCAATGTCTCCTCTGGCCAAGGCGATTGGTGGCCTCTACAGCTGCATTGGCAGGGGGAGCCAGACCCGGTACAGCCTGAGCTGGTGCAGGTGGATCCCGTGCTGCGCTTGCTGCTTTTGGGGGATGGCTTTACCACCCGTAATCTTGCTGCCTTGATCCAAGAGCCGATTCAGGCTCATCTGCTGGACACGGGCCGGGTTGATTTACAGGCAGAGCAGGGCACTGCCCCCAAGTCCATGCAACAGCTGGCCAGAGATTTGGGGCGGCTGGGATCCCCTTTGATGCGGCGGCGGGTTTGGCTGTGCGGGGCAACCTCTCAACAGCCCTTGCTCTATGCCACCTCTTGGTGGAACTCTGAACATCTGGTTCAATACTTGCCCCATCCCGATCGGCCCATTGGCCAAAATCTGATCCAAGAAAAACTGGAGACCTTTCGCGAGCTGCGCGGCCTTTACCACGGCGAGGCAGACCCGGTTGCCCGGCTGCTGCAGTGTCCCGGTCCCTTCTGGGCTAGGCATTATCTTTTGTTGCACAGGGGCCAGCCTTTGACCGTCATCTACGAGGTGTTTTCTCCACGGCTGGCCGCAAGGGCCCTGTCCCGCTAGCGCGACGGAGACCTCCAACGGCGCACGGCTGCGGTGATGGCGGCTGCCACCTGCGGATCCAATTGGGCGCTGGCGGAGATGCGCTGATAGTCCTCTGGGGTCAGTTGATGGGCGACGATGATCTCGGCAGCAGCAGCCTCAAACTGTTGTTCGATTTGCCGACGTTCCTCGCTGCTGTTGGCCTGTTGGAGGCGATTTTGGGTGCTCTCCAGAAGAGGTTGCACCGCCAGGAGGGTGCGGGCAAAGCGGTCAATCTGCTCAGAAGAAGGTGGAGAGGTGGCTTCAGAAAGACTAGCCGGGGCCGAGGTCATTGTCTCTGAAGAGGTTGCGGGCAGATCCCCATCCCATCCGGAGTCTGGCCTGGGCGAGGGAGAGGGATCCGGGTTGGCAGGAGCCTGGAGGGCCACTCTGCCGGCTGCGTCCAAGTCTTGGGCCGGGTTGAGGGCATTCCAAAGGGCCAAGCCCGCCAAACACAGAGCAGCCCCTATCAGTCCAGCACTCAAGAGGGCGAGCCAACTGACAGAGGTCGCAGTCGGCTCAAGCACCACCTGCACCGGCGCATGAGGAGGCAAGGGTTTGGACATGAGGCTGAGATCGTAAGCCCGACGCTGCTGGCTATCGCTGAGAACTCGGTAGGCGTGTTGTAGCTGGAGGAACTCCCGCTGGGCCAACTGCCGCAACCCTGCGGGGATATCGGCAGGCAACCGATCCGGGTGCAGTTCGCGTGCCCGCTGGCGGTAGGCAGCTTTGATCTCCTCCAGGCTGGCTTGGGGAGAAAGCCCCAGCTGTTGGTAGTAGGTGGGGGAAGCAGGCAGAGTAGGCATGGGAGCAGTTGGTTGCAGAACAGAGGGAGAACCGGCTGCCTTCGAAGGCCAGCCACCTTACCCCAACAGGGATCCCCCCTTTCGGACCAGCATATCCTGCCCGGTTCAGCGAGGCTGCTGGCCCAAGAGCTAAGACACGTAAACCCCTGTTAGAGGCGCGCTCAGGGCTTCTTCCAACTCTGCCAGGCCAAGACGACGCTCCAGGATATCCATCACCTCGCGGCCAAAATCATGGGGGTTGCGATCCCAGGCTTCCAGACACACTTCCCCAAAAAAGGATCCCAGGGGTTCTGGGTTCCAGAGCAGTTTGCGCGCCGTCCAAGGAGTCATGTGCATGGGGTTAAAGCGGTCGTCGATAACACCGATTTTGCGAGCAAAATCTTCTAGATGAGTGTGGGGTTGCAGGCCGATGAAGAAGATGGCCGGCTCAACTTTGTCGCGACCAAAGATGGCTTCCAGCTCGCGATGGTACCGTACTGTTTGCCGAATGGTTTCCGGTCGCTCGTCGATGACATTAAAGGAGTAATTGACCGAAACCAGATCGTTGAACCCTGCCTGTTTGAGGTAGCGGCAACTCTCCAGTACCGTGCGCAGGTTATAGCCCATGCGCATTTTGCGCACCAGCTCCTGGGATCCGCTGGTGATGCCGATCTCGAAGTAGCTCATGCCAGTTTTCACCATGAGCTCGGCCAGCTTTGGGGTGAGGTTGTCGGCCCGAATATAGGCAGCCCAACGAATATCGGTCATGCCGGCATCAAGGATTTTCTGCAGCAATTCCTCCGCATCCTCAATGTAGCGGCGGGCAGGGATAAACTGGGCGTCAGTAAACCAAAAGTTTCGCACTCCTCGCTCGTACAACTGCATCATTTCTCGGATCACCTCATCCACAGGGTTGAGGCGCACCTGCTTGCCTTCGATGACGGTGTAGATGCAGTAGCAGCAGTTGTGGGGGCAGCCGCGCTTGGTTTGTACCCCAATGTAAAAGTCGCCCCCTTCTAAGTAGTAGTCAATTTCCGGCCAAATGGCGGTGATGTAGGTGTAATCACAGGCGGTTTTTTGCAGAGGTTGGGGCGGCTCGTGGATCAAACCTGGGCGAGGTTGCTCCAGCTTGGCCCGATAGCAGCGCTCTGTGGCTAGGCTTTGCCCTTGGATGACTTTTTCCAGCAGCGTTTCTCCTTCCCCCACCGAGATGATGGTGCCTTGGGGCAGGTAGCGGCCCAATTGTTCGTAGAAGACGCTGACTGCCCCACCCCCCAACACCGCTTCAGCGTGAGGTTTGTAGCGCCTGGCTCTGCGGATCCCCTGCCAGACCAGCCGTGTGTTGCGCCAAATCTCGCCATAGTAGGCCAGCACCAGCCTGAGGCTATTCAGGGATCCCCGCAATTTTTTCAGGGGGTTGCGGGCGTAGAAAAACTCAAAAGAGTGTTGCAACAGGTTGCCGGCCCGCCCGTTCACCGGCGCATAGACTTGAATATCCCGCCAAGAGAAAACCAGCAAATCCGGCTGAAACTGGTCGATCTGCTCCAGCATGCGGCGGCGAAAATCTAGGGGCGGAAAGGTGCCCATATCGAAGATGCGCTGCTCAACTTGGGGGAACAGCTTGTGGACATGATCGGCCAAGTAAACCACCCCAATGGGAAAAATGGGGTTGCAGGGCAGCCGTACATAAAGGATTTTTTGAATCTTCAGGTTCGAGGCCATATAACCTGAGAGCTTACTTTACATCTCTTCACTCACTCTAGTCGGTTTTTGAGGGGCGCGGCGGCAGGGATCCAAAAGGGACAAGGATAAGCTAAAGCTGAAACAACCAGCAGGGTCAGACCTGAGGAGGGGATATGGCTCCAGAGCGCCCAATTTGGCACAGTCGCTATCGGCCAGAGCGGCGATTGAGCAAGCGCAGCGGCAGACACACCTACCTGGCTCAGGATTTGCTCACCTCGGAACAGGTGGTGATCAAGCTGCTGCTCTTCGGGCCAGACTTCGATTGGGCCGACCTGAAGCTGTTCGAGCGGGAAGCCCAGATCCTGCAGACCCTCTCCCATCCGGCCATTCCCCAATACCGTGACCACTTCGAGATCAGCCTCAAGGGAGGGCGTGGCTTAGCGCTGGTACAAACCTATATCGAAGCCCCCTCGCTACAGGAGTGGATGGAGCAAGGGCGGCGCTTTGCCGAGCCGGAGGTGCGGGAGCTGGCGCAAAAGCTGCTGCGCATTCTCGTCTACCTGCACGAACTCCATCCCCCCGTCATTCACCGGGATCTCAAGCCCAGCAACATTCTCTTGGGATCCGACCAGCAGGTGTATCTGGTGGACTTTGGTTCGGTTCAGGCGGCTGCCCCCCGGGAGCAGGGATCCTACACCGTGGTGGGGAGCTACGGCTACATGCCCCTAGAGCAATTTGGCGGCAGAACCGTGCCCGCTTCCGATCTCTACAGCTTAGGTGCCACCCTAATCCACCTGCTCACCGGACAACATCCGGCGGATCTGCCCCAGGAGGGATCCCGTGTTCTGTTCGAGCAAGCGGTGCACCTGAGCCCGCCCTTTCGCGACTGGCTGCGGTGGTTGACGGAGCCTCTGGTGGCGAATCGTCCCGCTTCCGCCCGGCAGGCCCTGGAGGCGCTGGAGCATTTGGATCGTCGTCCCGCCTTGATTCCCTCAGACGCAGCAGCAGTCCCTCCTCGACAGCCAGCAGGCAGCCGGATTCAACTGCACAAGTCCGAACAGACCTTTCAGGTGGTGATCCCGGCCCGGCAAACCGGTGTTTTGGCGTTGCTGCCTTTCGCCATCGCTTGGAACTCCGTCATCACCTTTTCCACGATCATATCGGTTGGGCATGCGCCTTTTCCGGCCAATCTGTTGTTTGGCCTATTGATCCTGCCCTTCTGGACGGTGGGGTTGGTGATGGTGGGCGTGATCCTCTACGGTCTATTCGGCAAAGTCCACCTACGGATCGACACAAAATACATTCGCCTGGTTTACGAGGTGTTTGGCCTGCGCTTTCGCAGAGTTCCCCCCAGTCGGCGATGGGATATTGACCGGCTAGAGCTGATCCCATGCCAAAGCCCACAGTTGAACATCTGGGCGGGCAACCGCAAATACGAGTTGGGAGCGGGGATCCCTTTGCAGGAGCCAGAGCTGG
>NZ_JANSIB010000005.1:37294-38919 GCF_047461895.1 Synechococcus sp. R55.8
GGCAACCGCAAATACGAGTTGGGAGCGGGGATCCCTTTGCAGGAGCCAGAGCTGGAGTGGTTGGCCTCGGAACTAAGCCGTTGGCTGAAGATCCCAGTTGAACGGCAAAAGGTGTAGTCGTTAGGTTTTTTGCATTTAGTTATGATAAGGACAGTTTTTGGGTAAGGTCTGATGAGTTATCTTGCTGCAGATCACAGCAAATAAAATAGCAAAAAATTATAGCTTTCCTGAAAACAGAATCCAGATCCACATCGGCAAAGAGGCAGGATGCAAACAGTTTATCCAAGGCCTGCTGTAATAGCTCGCTCTGGATCCCCGTGGCGCTACCTCCCAAAAAGATATGGAAAATGATACACCAGAGATTCCATCGCTGGAGTTGCTTGGGAGTTTGGGAAAGACCCTGACTTAGAGCATCTTATCCTTGACTCAACTGTCGTTCGTGCTCACCCCTGGGCAGCCGCAAAAAAAGGGGAGCAAGCTTTGGGGAGGAGTCGAGGTGGATACAGCACTCAGATCCATGTGAGTGTGGATGGTTTGGGGAAGCCGTTAGTGTTTAGAATCACAGCAGGGCAAAGCAGGATATTACCCAAGCAGAGGCATTACCAGAGAGTTGGCAAGAAGAGCATACGAAGGTGATAGGGGATAAGATTCTCAGGAATTCAGGGAGAGGATAGACAAGGGAAGGCCGGGTGCTGATTCCTTCTAAGAGGAATAGGAGGGTGGTGGGAGATTTGACCGGCACGTTTACAGGGAGAGGCATTTAGTCGATAAAAGATTTTTTTGCGATTTAACACGGATTGCTATATTGGTGCTTGTGCTGAGAATTATCTGGCCAAATTGCTGTGGCTAAAGTTTAAGGGTATATGTGGCAAGCGTGGCTTCTGAGTCAGTGGGGGGTGGCACTCTGGCTCAACCTGGCTCTGGTGGTGCTGGGTCTGCTGAGCCCTCAGAAAGCTCTGACGCGAGCAGGGGTCATCCACGCGGGCCTGCTGGGCCTGCTGGTGTGGGGGGGGCTGGGGGGGCGGGGCTACGCGGTGGTAGCTGCCTATTTTTTAGTGGGAACAGCCGTAACCAAACTGGGGATCCGGCGCAAGCAGGCGCAGGGGATCGCCGAAAAGCGAGAGGGGGCGCGAGGGCCGGAGAACGTCTGGGGATCCGCTTTAACCGGGGCAGTATGTGCGCTAGGATACGCTTTCTTCCCGCATCCCCTGTGGTGGTTGGGATACAGCGCCAGCTTTGCAGCGAAATTGGCCGATACCGTCAGCAGCGAGGTGGGGAAAGCCTATGGCCGCAAGACCTTTTTGATCACCACCTTCCAGTCCGTGCCGGCGGGCACAGAAGGAGCCGTGAGCCTAGAGGGATCCCTGGCGGGGGTGGCGGCAGCGGCAGGGATGGCCGGGTTGGCCTGGGGGATTGGCGGGGAGTGGGTGGGGGAAAGCCCATTTTGGTTGGGCATCTGCTGGCTGGCTGGGATCCTGGCCACCCTGGCGGAAAGCTGGATGGGAGTGGTGTTACAACCCCGTTTGGCCTGGATGACCAACGAAGTTGTAAACAGTATTCAAACAACCCTGGCCGCTCTTCTGGCGGTAGGGCTGGGATCCCTTATGGGCATCGGATCCTAGAAA
>NZ_JANSIB010000005.1:39019-42577 GCF_047461895.1 Synechococcus sp. R55.8
TAGCGCAGGCCGCTGGGCTTATAGACCAGGAAGCTGAGCACTTGGCACTGCTTAATGTTGTCGAACCCCACCACGCGAATGAAACAGTTGGGGTAGGCGCTGCGGCAAGCCTGCACTTCGCTGAGCACCTCCTGGGGAGAAGTGGCGCTGAACAGGGGCAGCTTCCACAGCGTCCAATAGCGAACCGTTGGTTCAGACGATTCGTTGAACTCTATGGCCGGGATGTAGCCCTGATCCAAGATGTACTGCACCTGCTTGATGATCTGCAGATCCGTCAGCGGCGGCAGATAGGAGAGGGTTTCGTAGCGGCGCTCTTTTGGTAAGGTTTGCATGATCGGTGTCACTCCGTTTCGAGCCTAGGGTTTTGTGGGGGGGATCCCGCTTCCGGGTGGGTAACGGGTAGGGATCCTGTTGCTGAGGTGATCCGTTCTAGATGATTGCGGCGGTGCTCCATGTTGGCTTGCTGGATGCCGGCTTTGGCCATTTCCGGCAGGTAATCGACCACCTCCGCAGCAATGTGTTCACGAACGGTCATGATGCGATAGGCCAACTCAGGACGCTCAGCCAGCAAAGCCCGCAGGTAGGCTTCCCCATCCTGAAGGTTTTGCCGAGCGGAGAACTGCTGTAGCCAAAGAGCCCTGGGGGGATCTGTTTCGCTCAGTTGAGCCAGCACCGTGCGCATCGCCTGATAAGTCAGGTAGCTGATCAAGGTCTTGGCGGTGTCTTTGGCGATCTGTTTCAGATCCATTGCCGATCCAGGGAGGGAGCCAGTAGGGCAAGAGAACCGTAGGGATCCCTTGCCCCCAGCAGATCTCTAGAGGGTGTCGACGGCCTTGAACTCGAACTTGATTTCCTTCCACAGCTCGCAGGCAGCCGCCAGCTCTGGCGACCACTTGGCTGCTTCCCGGATAATGTCGTTGCCTTCGCGGGCCAGATCTCGACCTTCGTTACGAGCTTGGATACACGCTTCCAAGGCCACCCGGTTGGCGGTTGCGCCCGGCGCGTTGCCCCAGGGGTGTCCCAAGGTTCCGCCGCCAAACTGCAGCACCGAGTCGTCGCCGAAGATTTCCACCAGCGCCGGCATGTGCCAAACGTGGATCCCACCGGAAGCCACCGGCATCACCCCTGGCATGGAAGCCCAATCTTGGGTGAAGAAAATGCCGCGGGAGCGATCGGCCTCTACGTAGTTTTCCCGCATGAGATCCACAAAGCCCATCGTGATGGCGCGGTCGCCTTCCAACTTGCCCACCACCGTCCCAGAGTGCAGGTGGTCGCCACCGGACATGCGCAAACACTTGGCCAACACCCGGAAGTGGATGCCATGGTTCTTCTGCCGGTCGATCACCGCGTGCATGGCCCGGTGGATGTGCAGCAGAATGCCGTTATCCCGGCACCACTTGGCCAGGCTGGTGTTGGCAGTAAAGCCGGCTGTCAAGTAGTCGTGCATGATGATGGGAGCGCCCAACTCCTTGGCAAACTCGGCCCGCTTGAACATCTCTTCGCAGGTGGGCGCCGTCACGTTCAAATAGTGGCCCTTGATCTCGCCGGTTTCCGCTTGGGCCTTGTGGACAGCCTCCATCACGAACAAGTAGCGATCCCGCCAGCGCTGGAAGGGCTGGGAGTTAATGTTTTCGTCATCTTTGGTGAAGTCCAGGCCGCCCCGCAGAGCTTCATACACGGCCCGCCCGTAATTTTTGGCAGAAAGGCCCAACTTGGGTTTGATGGTGCAGCCCAGCAGCGGACGGCCATACTTATTCAACTTATCCCGCTCCACCTGAATGCCGTGGGGAGGGCCTTGGAAGGTTTTCAGGTAGGCCACCGGGATCCGCACATCTTCCAGCCGCAGCGCCTTTAGGGCCTTAAAGCCAAAAACGTTGCCCACAATCGAGGTGAGCATGTTGGTCACCGAGCCTTCCTCAAACAGATCCAGCGGATAGGCGACGAAGCAGAAGTACTGGTTGTCTTCGCCGGGAACCGGCTCGATGTCATAGCAGCGGCCTTTGTACCGATCCAAGTCGGTCAGCAAATCGGTCCATACCGTTGTCCAGGTGCCTGTCGAAGACTCAGCCGCCACAGCCGCCCCGGCCTCTTCGGGAGGAACACCCGGCTGAGGAGTAACCCGGAAACAGGCCAAGACGTCGGTATCCTTAGGCGTGTAGTCGGGAGTGTAATAGGTGAGTCGGTAATCCTTCACACCGGCTTGATAGCCGCTTTTGGATTGGGTTGCTGAATAGGCCACGTTGATCTCCCTCTGAACGAATTACAGAACCAGAAAATGCCCTTCACGGATGCAACCAAGAGGAAAAACTCAGGGCCAAAACTCGAGACCGCCGAGTTTCCGTGAATAAGACCGCCCCACAACCATGAGGCCAAAGTTGGGCTTTAAGACACTCTTCATCCCGGCGGATGGAAGCCCTAAACCCTTCTTTTCGAGCGCCTTCAATCACTAGCTTCGACTCCCTGGATTTGCAAACCCAGCGGAAAGGAATTTATACAGCGCCTAAGCTAGAATCTCGGCAAACACAACTCTATATAGGTTTAATCCTAAGCTACCATCCGCAATAATGGGCTGATCATTACTTTCTTTATGAGTTTGATTAGTTTAATTAAAGTGAGGCCCCCTGCTTCCCGCTGAGAATACAGATTTCTTTGGCTTTCTTAATATCCTTCGGGTGGGATCCCCGGCCAAAACCAAAAGCTCCCTTCTTTGAGGGAGCAGAGCAAACCCACCCGCAGGGCCTGGACGGTCAAGAAACGGCTGCCAGGGTTGGCTGGGGTCTCTTGCTGATCACTTGGTCGATGAGGCCGTACTCTTTGGCTTGTTCTGGGGTCATGAAGTTGTCGCGGTCGGTATCTCGTTCGATGCGCTCTAGAGGTTGACCGGTGTGGTAGGCCAGCAAGCTATTGAGGCTGTTTTTGATGAAGAGGATCTCTTTGGCCTGAATTTCAATATCGGTAGCTGGCCCCTGAGCTCCACCAAGGGGTTGGTGGATCATGATGCGGGCGTGGGGAAGGGCAATGCGCTTGCCTTTGGTGCCCCCTGCCAGCAGAAAAGCTCCCATGCTAGCAGCCAAACCAATGCAGATGGTGGAGACATCCGGCTGAATGTGCTGCATGGTGTCGTAAATGGCCATGCCGGCATAGACAGAGCCGCCGGGGGAGTTGATGTAGAGGTAGATGTCTTTTTCAGGGTCTTCGGACTCCAAGTAGAGCATCTGGGCCACAATCAGGTTAGCAATGTCGTCGTCCACCTGGGTGCCCAAGAAAATGATCCGATCCCGCAAGAGACGCGAGTAGATGTCAAAGGCGCGCTCGCCTCGCGCAGATTGCTCAATAACGGTGGGAATCATGCCAGTCCAAACGATGGGTCAGTCCTTACTAGTGTAGTCTAAGCCACCGGACGGATGCTTTGCTCAGGACGACTCACCGGCCCGCCTCCGTACGGGGCTCGATGGGGTGTGAGCCGGCTAGAACAGCAAGGAGACGGGGTGGTTATAGCGGGATCCCTCTTCTTCTGGGATGTGGAACGGGTGTAAACTACCCGGCTCCGACCGCTAA
>NZ_JANSIB010000006.1:0-3888 GCF_047461895.1 Synechococcus sp. R55.8
GTCGTAGCCGTTTTGCAGGAGATGAGTGGCAAAACTATGGCGGAAGGTGTGGCAAGTAAACTACCCGACTCCGTACCGCTTTAGCGATACAGAGTAGGCTTTTAGTAGCCCTGGGCCTGCTCTGCTCTACCAGAGAACAAAACAGGCCCGAACCTCTAGGCTGGTTTACAGCAGCCCCAATCGACCGTTACCAGTGCCTTAAATAACCGTTTCTGGTGCCCGCAATGTTATTGTAGCACAAGGCAAGTGAAGTCGCACATTCCTCCCGACACTGACTTTATGAGTACAGTGCGAGGCTCCTGCGATTTCTAGCTGACTTGCTCCAGGAGCTTTCTGGGTCTAGGTATAGGTGTGTTAATGCTCATTCAGCCAGATAAAAACCCTTTGGAGGTAATTATCGCTCAAAATGTTGACTATACAGACAAATTAGGGCAGCATTACACTAGGTGATGGAAAAGTCTGCTTCTTAGGTGATTATCAGTCATCTAGCTGCAGAAACACATGTTAGGCGACAGGGAGCTTTTAATGACGACCGAGTTGCTCTATCACCAACCAGTGGCACTGATCGCCATCGCGCTGCTTGCATGCATGGTGATCGCTGCGGGCTCGGGGTACAAACTCGGTCGCAGAGGACGCCAAGCACAAAACGAGCTGACGCGAATTCAGATCGGGAGCATTCAAGCGGCAACCCTGGGACTGCTTGCCCTTCTTCTTGGATTCACCTTCGCCATGGCGCCGTCCCGATTCGAGTACCGGAAGCTAGTTCGCAAAACGGCGGCGTTGTTTGCCGAGACGTTATGTGAAAGTGCGGCTCTGCATTCTACAAGTCAACAATTAATAATGTAATAATCTGAAAGGAAATCGCAATGCCATATCAAGCCGAAATTAGTCGAGCCAATCCGAGTTGTTTCTTGTTCCTCATTGACCAGTCGGGATCGATGTCAGACCCGTTCGGTGGTAGTGGGCCAAACAAAAGAAAAGCGGATGGTGTCTCCGATGCAATCAACAAGCTGCTTCAAAACTTAGTCATCAAGTGTGCCAAGAGCGATGGAGTTCGAGACTATTACTATGTTGGCGTAATTGGTTATGGTGCTTCAGTCGGTTCAGCCTTTATGGGCTCTCTCGCTGGCAAGGATTTATCACCCATTAGCCAAATCGCAAATTCACCGGCTCGAATCGAGGAGCGTAGCAAGAAAGTGGATGATGGAGCCGGCGGGCTCGTGGAACAGACTATCAAGTTCCCAATTTGGTTTGATCCCGTCGCTAACGGAGGAACTCCAATGTGCCAAGCATTAACGCAGGCCAAGACGATCGTTCAAGACTGGATTGCCCAGCACCCTTCCTGCTTTCCTCCCATTGTGATAAACATAACAGACGGTGAGGCGACAGATGGAAACCCTTCTGATGCTGCAAACGAAATCAAATCATTAGCGAGCTCTGATGGTAACGTTTTGCTATTCAATGTTCACTTGTCTTCTAAGAAGGCTAATCCTATTGAATTTCCAGACTCCGATAGCGGACTGCCCGATGAGTTTGCCCGCTTACTCTTCAGTATGTCGAGCATACTGCCAACACACATCCAGAATGCAGCAAAACAGGAAGGATATCATATCTCGGAGGCAAGCCGTGGGTTTGTTTTCAACGCTGATATCGTTTCGGTAATTCGTTTCTTGGATATTGGAACGCGTCCAAGCAATCTGCGCTAGTTTTGGAACCTATGAGACTCTCACTACACCATTTCTGGCTGCAAAAGCTTGGCAATGAAGAAGCCGATTACGAGGACGCTTTCGCCCCCAAAATAGATGGCATAATCGATCAGGAGACTTTTGCAATAGCTATTGCCGACGGTGCAACTGAGAGTTCTTTTGCATCCGATTGGGCTAAGATGCTCACTCGTGCTTTTGTCAAAGAACGCTTCACGAACATCCAGGCTCTGCAGGCTCGCACGGAAATATTATCGAAGCGATGGCACACTTTTGTAAACCGTAGACCATTGCCTTGGTTTGCAGAAGAAAAGGTTCGCCTTGGAGCCTTCGCAACGCTGCTCGGCGTCGAACTCACCTCAAACTCAAACGATTCAAACGAATCGGGATCTTGGTCAGCAATAGCAGTCGGTGACAGTTGTCTCTTTCAAGTCCGCAATGATGATCTTGTCCTCTCTTTTCCCATTTCCAGCGCAAGCGAATTTGGAAGTTCTCCGACTTTGCTTTCCACCAATTTGGCCCGCAATTCGCAACTCTGGGAGAAAGTCAAGCGCCAAACTGCAGAATGGCAATCAGGCGATCTCTTGCTACTTGCCACAGATGCCCTCGCGTGTTGGTTCCTCACCGAGCATGAGAACAATGAAAAGCCCTGGAACATTCTCTACGGTTTTACCGAGAATTCGTCGCCTCAGGAATCATTCAAAGCGTGGGCGAATGATGCGCGTCGTTCTACCCGCTTGAAAAATGATGACATCACCTTACTCTTAGTGAGGCTCTGAATTTGTTATGCCATTACCAAGAGGCGATGAATACTTAGCTGCAGTTCAAAACCCCAGCACAGCTTTCAGCGATCCGGAATTAAAGGTTTCCACCCCAGAACCTGATCAGTTCGGAATTCCTAAGCCTTACTCCGGAGGGTTCACAACCACATTTCATCTCCAAAATCATTCGCAACATTGGGCAGTCCGCTGTTTCACCAGATCCATTCCAGATTTGCAGAGACGCTATGAAGCTATTGGACGGTTCCTGCAAACCTGTACAGACGGTTTTTTTGTAAAGGCCATTTGTCTTAATCAAGGAATTAAAGTTGGCAGCCAGTGGCATCCCATTATAAAGATGCAGTGGCTCGATGGCGAAACTCTGAACACCTTCATCGACCGCAATATCTCTACGCCTGGAGTGATTTCTAAGCTTATTCCAGAGTTTGTCGATTTGGTGGAACGTCTTGAAAGCCTCAAAGTAGCTCACGGGGATCTCCAGCACGGTAATATTCTCGTCAAGCAAGGGAAGCTCTACCTTATCGATTACGATGGATTCTACCTCCCCGAACTCTCCAGCCTTAAGACAAATGAGATCGGACATCTTAACTATCAGCATCCTTCAAGAACCGCTGCTCATTACAATTCAACGATTGACCGGTTTTCGGCCATCGTGATATATCTCGGTCTTTCAGCGGTCGCCGCTTCGCCCCCTCTCTGGCACAAGTACAACAACAGCGAGAATATCCTATTTTGCTCAAATGACTTTGCAGATGTCGAGTCATCTCCACTTCTCATTGACATTTCTAGAATCTCCCAACTTGCCCCTCTTGTGGAGAGATTCAGGGGTGTTTGCAGGCTCGAATTCGATAAAGTTCCGTCTCTTGATCAGTTCATTTCTGGCAACTTCACCTTTCCAAAGATCACAGTCCGCCCTCCCGCTCCAGCCGTTACTGTTCCCCAAAGGCGCAGCCAGTATCCAGTCATTGACGCTTCTCTTTCTGGCTCACTCTCAGAACATATCGGCGACCGGGTGGAAGTAATCGGACTGATTACCGATTACCATTCTGCACAAACTAAGCACGGACAACCTTACATATTCCTCAACTTCGGTTCTTACCCACACCAAACCTTTACACTTGTTTTGTGGTCTACTTCCCTGGCTGCGTTCCGCCGTGATAAAGTTGATCCTCTTTCTCTCGTTCACAAGTGGGTCAAAGTTACTGGCGTAATTGGTAGGTATCAGGACAGACTGCAGATGACAATTGAACTTCCGTCTCAAATTCAAATATTGTCAGGCGAGGGAGAAGCTCGCCAATGGCTTGGAGTCAAGCCGTCTATATCGCCATCTCCACAGATTCGACGCCCAATCTCACAACCTGACGAATCAGTTTTTAATACTATCTATTCGGGCAGACGTGCTACTC
>NZ_JANSIB010000006.1:3988-39972 GCF_047461895.1 Synechococcus sp. R55.8
CTAGTGGTACTCCGTCATCGACCACATCTCCGTCAAAGAAATTTGATTCTTCCCATTTTAATACTATCTATTCGGGCAGACGTGCTACTCCTAGTGGTACTCCGTCATCGACCACATCTCCGTCAAAGAAATTTGATTCTTCCCACGGCATCCTTGGCGGATTAATACTCGGAATCGTCGGTGCATTAGTTTTGGGTTTCTGGGGTTTCGTGGCAGGCGCCGTGCTCGGTTACCAAATTGGCAAGCGATTATGAAAGGACAACACACTCTATGAGCTGGCGATTCAGAAAAATCTTCCGTTGGGGTCCATTCCGCACCACTTGGACAAAACGAGGCTGGGGATCCTGATGCTTTTGGGGCTGATGGGTTACCCAACATAACAAGTCACTGCACCCGACCTTGAGGTAGATTACTGATTGGGATCCTTGGTTTGGGGTGGCGGGTGAGTTCGGCCGTTATGTTGCCAGCGCCAGAGCTGTGCCTTGTCAAGGCTGTTGGTGAAGGGGCGCTGGCGTCTGTGGGTAGTTGAACCGATCGGTGGAAAAATTTACACAACATAACAAGTCACTGCACCCGACCTGATGTTAAAATTCGAGAAATACCCAAAACTGCTGGCGGCGGGTGAGTTCAGCCGTTATATTGCTTGTCTTATTAGTCAAATAGATTTAGTTTAGTCATTTGGAGACAGCATGTCAGAAGGTAAGTTCCAGAACTATGCTCCACTTAACCCAAACACAGCAGAGAAAAAGTTTTGGGAATGCCTCAAAAAGACATTTCAGAATGAGCCATGCGTAGCTTACTTTAGGTATCCAATTTTTAAACGCACAGGCAATCTCACCAGAGAACCTGACGTTATCTTTATGCACAGAGATTTAGGATTGTGGGTATTTGAGTGTAAAGGGTGCAGTATCGCTAACATTGAAAGTATCGAAGGGCATCAGTGGAAAATGACTAATTGGCATAGGGAAGAGGAATTGCCTATGCTTCAAGCTGAGGATGGCATGCTTGCAATAAGTGCGAAACTCGCAGAACGAAGAGAAACACGAGGACTGGTCACCTCACACTACAGAGTGGTGTTACCCTTTGTTAAAGGGCAAGAATGGCAAGATAAGGGATTTTCTGACTTGCCCTGTACCCAAGGCGTTGTTTTGCTGGAGGAGGATCTCAAGCCATCGACTCTCCGAGAAAAACTACAGTTGGGCGCTTGCGAAAAACCACAGCGTCCTCTATCTGATGAACAGTGGCAAAACATCGTTGCTTTACTGGGCGGTTCGCTACCAAGACAAGAACCTAGAGCCATACCCACAGGAACACCACCCGAAAATCCTGTAAGAGTCATCCATTATCTGGAATCTCGCCTTCGTTTTCTGGACGATCAACAGCAAAAGGTAGCTTTTGAGGTTCCAGATGGCCCTCAGCGTGTTAGAGGATTAGCAGGAACAGGGAAAACCGTTCTATTTGCCAAGAGAGCCGCAAAAATCCATGCCGCGCACCCTGACTGGAAAATTGCTTTTGTGTTTTTTACACAGGCACTTTACGACCAAATCATAGGTTTAATCAGTCTTTACTATCGTGAAATGGTTCGGCAGGATGAAGGAGATGTAGAGCCAAACTGGCACAATGTACAAGTACTACATGCTTGGGGTTCAAAAGAGCGTAACGGTTTCTACCGTAACTTAGCCCAAAAATCGGGAATATGTCCTCTGAGTGTCAAGGATGTAAGAGAGAGGATGGGGCGCAACTGCTCTCCATCAGAGGCTTTTGAGTATGTTTGCGATGATCTGGAGAAAAGGGTACCGAACATACCTGTACTTTTTGATGCGATCTTGATAGACGAAGGACAGGATTTGCCCCCATCCTTCTATCGATTAGCTTATAAAAGTTTATCTGACCCAAAACGACTTTATTGGGCATACGACGAAGCACAGGGGATTGGAACCCTGACGGTACCTCGTCCTTTGCATATCTTTGGGCTTAATCCAGATGGAACACCAGTAGTAGATTTAGGTGGGAACAAACTTCCTGATGGAACCATAACCAGCCCTACCTACGAAGGAGGACTGCGCAAGGCACACAATTTAAACCGATGCTACCGAACACCTAAAATGCTTCTCATGGCTGCTCACGCTATCAACATGGGCTTACTGCGACAAGAGGGTTGTTTGCAAGGAGTGAGTAACAAAGAGGATTGGGAAAAACTAGGTTACACTGTTCTGGATGGAGATTTTTCAGATGCAAGTGTCAAAGCTGGCAAAACAGTCACAGTTACGCGCGAGGCAAAAAACAGCCCTCACCCCATAGACAGTGATGATTTTCCTCACAAGGACGCTTTAGGCTCACCTTTACGCATCCAGACTTTTTCGGATGAGTTGGAAGAGCAGGAATGGATTGCTCAACAAGTGGAGGAAGATCTGAAGTTAGGCTTCGACCCTTGGGACTTGTTGATTACTTGCCCCACTGGTGATAAAGAACAGCAGTACTTTGAAGCAATAAAATCTAAACTCTCAAGTCGAGGTATCCAAAGCGTTATTGCAGGTGTTGATACAAATCGGGATATCTTTCGCATGGATAACTGCATCACGATCTCAACAATTTTCCGAGCCAAGGGCAATGAGGCGTGGAAGGTTTATGCTTGCAGATTTCATTGTGCTACCCAGCCATTAGCTTGGAGAGGAGAGTCAGAACTACAGAAGCGTAACGAAGCCTTTGTTGCACTTACACGAGCGCGTATCTGGTGCGTTGTAACTGGGGTTGAGGGTGCGAGCCCAGTTTTTGAAGAATTGAGAGCTATTGTGCAACAGTACCCAAATCTAACCTTTAAAGCATTCAATCAATCCTCATTGAAAAGGATTAATGATGAAGATTTTGAATAGCAAATTAGAAACTCGTATCAATATTTACTACCAATTGTAAGTGCAACATAACAAGTCACTGCACCCGACTTGAAGCTATACTTTAGTCATTACCCAAAACTATAGCTAGGTAGGTTAAGGTTGTCGCCTTAAGATTCTGGGAAACCAATGTGGGGCTACGCCCAGCGACCCATATCATGCCAACCTTTGTATGCTTAGCTATACTGGTGGCGGGTGAGTTCAACCGTTATGTTGCCAGCGCCAGAGTTGTGCCTGGTCAAGGTTGTTGGTAAGGGGGCGCTGGGGTCTCCAGGTAGCAAAGGCAATCGGTGTAAAATCTACACAACATAACGAGTCGCTGCACCTGACCCAGTGTTATGTTCTGAGCAGTTCCTAAAGCTGTTAGTAGCAGGTGAGCTTAGCCGTTAGCCAGCGCGACTTAATCTCAAGTGTAATAATATCCAACATCGAGGAGTTGGAAAGATGAACACAGTGATTACCATTCCTCTGGATGCAGATACAGCGAGACTTTACAGGCAAATTCCTGCTGACCTGCCAAGAAAGTTTCAGTTGTTACTTAACCTTTGGCTGCGCGACCTCATCGTACCACCGCGTCCCCTTCAGGTTGTCATAGATGAAATCAGCCAAAAAGCACAGGAGCGTGGCTTAACTCCTGAGATACTGGAATCTCTGCTGAATGTCGAATGAACCATGCTTTGTTTTTGATACCAATGTTGTTATCAGTGCGCTCCTGTTGAGATGTTCTGTCACTCGTCAAGTCTTTGACAGGGCAACACAGAGAGGCAAATTGCTTATCTCACGTGTGACCGTTGAAGAATTGAGCGATGTCCTGCGGCGCAAAGGATTTGAAAGGTATATAACCGAGGAAGAACGGATGGAGTTCTTGAGCACTTTTGTTAGAGATGGCGTCTTGGTGGAGATTGTAGAGCGCGTGGCGACGTGTCGTGATCCCAAAGACGACAAGTTTCTTGAACTGGCTGTTAATGGCAAGGCAAGATGTGCGTGCCGTTAGATGTACCCAGAGACAAGATGATGAGCAAGCTCAAATGCCCTCATTGCGGGAACCCAGGGATCCCTGTCCTCTGCAAGGTGTGCCTCGGCTCAACTGTGCCTGCGACCTGCAAAGCGTTATGAATCTTTGTTTGAGTCGTAATTGAGAGGAAATAGGTGAGCTATAATTCCTAATGGACTTTTCTTTTCATTGCGGGTTGGGTAATGCAAAAACAGGAAGTCCTTACATTACTGGCAAATCACCAGAACACTCTGAAGGACTTTGGCGTAAAGTCTCTAATGCTCTTTGGTTCAGTAGCAAGGGATGAAGCGCAAACAGACAGTGATATCGATCTGCTAGTAGAGTTTGACCGTCCAGTTGGATTGTTCACTTTTGTACGCTTGAAACGATATCTAGAGGAAATTTTAGAGAGTCCGGTTGATCTAGGTACGCCTGACTCCCTCAAGCCCTATCTGCAAGAATCCGTTCTCCGGGAGGTGGTTCGTGCCTTCTAGAGATTGGCAGAACAGAGTAAGAGACGTGCTAGCTGCGATTGAAGAGATCCGAGAGTTTATAAAAGACATCATGTTCGATGAATTTCAAGTCGATCGAAAGACAGTTGGGGCAGTTTTGTATAATCTTGCAATTATTGGTGAAGCAGTTCGCGGCATTCCACCAGAGGTGGAGGCTTCGCATCCTGAAATTCCATGGGACGAAATGCGGGTCCATGGGACGAAATGCGGGGAATGCGGAATATTGTGATCCATGAGTATTTTCAAGTGAGTTTGTCCATCATCTGGCAAACGATTCAAGAAGATCTTATTTTATTAGAAACCTCTCTTCGACAATTGATAAACCCTTAAGAGAAATGTATAATGTCGGAAGTAACAGCAGCATTAGACCTCACCTCATGCCCGGCTCCGATCCAGCGCGCCCATTTACTGTGGTGGTTGCCGACAACTTCCACTATGTGGAGAAATATAAAGAGTACGAGTACGGAAAGTTTGAGACCCTCGAAGCCGCAATTGCCGCTTGTAAGCGTATCGTCGACGAGTTTTTGATTGAGGCTTTGCGGCCCAGCATGACTGCTGACGAGCTCTACAGCGAATACACTTCGTTTGGAGACGACCCGTACATCGTTGGCTCGGAGGAGCCGGAAGTTCCCTTCTCAGCCCGTACCTAAGCAAAGGCGCGGTGTCTGGAGTTATGTGGATCCCAATCTGCACAAAACGCTGATGAGGATGAATCCGACAAATTGCCGGAGCAGCATCGGAAATAGAGGCAATTAAGTTAGATGAGGATCCCTCTGGGCCAGGATATATGGTTGTTTCAGACTGCAGGAAAGCAACTTGGGGATCCCAGGTTCCCCTAGTCTGCTTTGGGAGACAGATAAGGGGTATGTTTGTGTTGGCCGGTTAGAGATCGAAGGCAGGGCAAATGTCCCAGACTTATTCGGAATGACTATCGCGAACGGAGCTATTGTACTGGCTACCGTCTCATCGCCATTTGAATTGACTATAAATAAACACACAAGCTCTCAAGCACGGGGGGGCAACGGTGGGCATTGGATCCCGGGAACCAGGGATTCCAGCAAGCCGCTACAGGCATCCCAGAGCAGCTCGATCACGTAATGGAATCCAGCCTCACCCCCGTAGTAGGGATCCGGAACTTCTTCGTCAGAATGAGAGCGGCAATAGCTGCACATCAGGCGCACTTTCTCGGCATATTTTCCCTGGGGATCCAAGCTGAGAATGTCGCGGTAATTTTGTCGATCCATAGCCAGGATCAGGTCAAACTCGCGCAGGTCGGCAGGTCGAATCTGGCGGGCCTTGCCTTGTAGCTCTAGGCCATAGCATCGGGCTGCTTGTTGCATGCGCCTATCTGGGGGGCTGCCGATGTGATAGGCTGCCGTACCTGCTGAGTCGCAGATAATTGCTTCCTTATGGCCGCTGCTGCGCAAAAGGTGATTGGTGATGCCCTCAGCAGTGGGAGAGCGACAGATGTTACCCAGACAGACAAACAGAAGCTTTTGGCTCATGGCAACCTCCCCATCGGCTCCCATGTGTGGGCCCACCACAGGATGTATCCGCCTGCAACAGCGGGACGGATTCCCTTTCTATTTTCCACCAAGAGCCGCTGCAATGTTTTGCCGGCGGCTATCGTAACATTGCAGATTTAATTGAACCGACAAGGGATCCCCAGGCACTGCTGCAATAGCTTCAGGTACTCTTGTCCATCCATGAGAAAGGCACCAAAACGGGCCAGGTGCGGGTTCATCAACTGAGCGTCGAAGAGGCGAAAGCCCCGCTCCCGTAAGTGCTCCACCAACTTCACCAAGGCCACCTTCGAGCCGTTGGGGATGCGGTAGAACATCGACTCGCCGATAAACGCCGCTCCAAGGGCAATACCCAGGATCCCGCCTGCCAAGGTCTCTCCCTGCCAGGTTTCAAAGCTGTGGGCAAAGCCAGACCGGTGCAGAGCTGCGTAAATCTGCTTCAGCTCGGGGCTAATCCAGGTTTGGGGACGAGCGGCACAGCCCTCTACCACCTGCTCAAAAGCGCAGTTCAGCCGCACCTGAAAGCGACCGCTGCGCACCAAGGGCCGCAACGAACGGGGGCAGTGAAATCGCTCATCGAGGGGGATCACCGCGTGCCGGTCGGTGCCGTACCAGGCCAGGGATCCCGTCTCTTCGTCGGCCATCAGAAAGTAGCCTTGGGCATAGCCTGCCAGAATGGTGGCCAGATCCACCTGCATCGCCTCAGTTGCGCTCCTCAAGATTGCCATTCTGGAGAGAGACTGGCAAAGTCTCCCCCATTAGCCCTGGGGTGGCAATCCACACAGCCGCTCACCCGCACAGGAGTGGGAAACTCCACTTGCAGATGCAAAGCGCGGAAATAGCGGGAATCTGCCAAGCGATAGGGCACCTGTTCCCCTTGTCGCAGGGGCCGGGAGTTGGGCCGCAAATAGCCCCAGGCCAGTTGTAAAGCCACACCGCTCAGGGGCTGGATCTGCTGGCCATAGTGGTTGGGATCCTGCAGCAGCCGTCGCCAGGTTTCGGTGGGCAACACTTGGGCGGGCAACGCCACATGGCAACTGCCACAACTGCGCACATATTGAGCCTGCTCCAGTTGGGCTTGAGTCAGGCTCTGCTGCGCTTGTGCCCCCAGGTTCTGGGCCGATCCCGCCAGCAGGGATCCCATAAACCCGGACAGGATGACTACCATGCTCCAGATCCAAAACCGCCGGCGTCGTCCTTGCAAAGGAGCCATGCTCTCACACCCACTGCCCATGCTTTCCCACTCTAGATCAGGTGGCCGCTCGCCACAGTGGGACGGAGTCCATAAGATCCGGCCTCAATTGTTGGGATCGGCTGGGTCTACGCTCAATGGCGCGGGTGCGCTCGTCAAAGCGGTCTAGGGCTTCTCGAAAATACTGGCCCAGCATTGCTTGACCTTCTCGAATTTCGGCAATCAACACCTCGTGATTCTGAACAACTCGGTTCAAAGCTTCCAAACCTTGGGACAGGCTGGCTGCGGTTTGAATCGACAAGCTTTCCTGCTCAGGGGTCATCTTGCTCTTGCTCCTGGGGATCGCCCTTGCGGTGGGATAGTTCATAATAGCGGGGCTGCAGACTTTCCCACCAAACGCTCATGAACTCGCCCAGCTTACTCTGGCCGGATCCCGACGGGATCCCAGTGCCCTCTCAACCGGGGATCCTCGGCATTTTGGCTTCCGGCAATGGCAGCAATTTCGAAGCTATTGCTCAAGCCATTGAGGCTGGGGAACTGCAGGCCCAGATTGCTGTGGTCATCACCAACAATCCCAAAGCTTATGTGCGGCAGCGGGCCCAAAAGCGAGGGATCCCTTGCGTCTTGCTCGACCACCGAGACTACCCCCGTCGCGAAGATCTGGACGCCGCCATTGTCCAGGTGCTCTGGCAGCATCACGTGGAATGGGTGATCATGGCCGGGTGGATGCGCCTGGTTACCCAGGTGTTGTTGTCTGCCTACCCGGATCGCGTCTTGAACCTGCATCCCAGCCTGCTGCCCAGTTTCAAGGGCCTGCGTGCCGTTGAACAAGCCCTGAAGTGCGGTGTGAAAATCGCCGGCTGCACCGTTCATCGGGTCACCCTGGAAATGGACAGTGGCCCCATCGTGGCCCAAGCAGCCGTGCCGGTTCTGCCCGAAGATACCGTGGAATCCCTTTACCGGCGCATCCAGGCCCAGGAGCACCGCCTCTACCCGCTGGCCATCCGCCTCTGCCTGGCAGAGGGATCCCTGCTACCCAAGTCTTCGGGGAAGCTGCACAATTGAGGTTAAGTCCAACGCTGGCGCATCCCATGGCCGAGATCCCGCCTCTCCTCGTCTTCGATAGCCCGGTGATCCTGGCCGGTCGTCTGGCTCTATGGCAGGAGTGGGCTCGATTTGGGGTGTGTGTGCTGCCGCAGGCAGTGATGGCCGAGTTGGAACGCCTGACCCGGCAGGCTATTGATCCCCAGGAAGAATCGACAGCCCGCGAGTTTTTGCGCCACTGGCCCAGCCTGGGGTTTGCCGTCTCAGAAGCCCGTGCCTTGGTGGGTGGCGCCGGTGCCGGCGATCAGTCCATGAGGGTACGCTTGGAAGAAGCGATTGCCGAATGCGCCTATGCCCTGGCCCAGCAGCAGCCGGGAACGCTGGTGGTTTTGGTCAGCAACGACCGGCCTTTGGTGGGGCGAATTCAGGGTCTGGGTCTCAACAACCTCTGTGCCATCTCTCTGGCAGAGCTGAACCGGTGGATGCGTCAGCAGCAGCGCCCTCAGGCTGTGGTTATGGCTTTGAATCGGTTACCAGGGCCACCCATTCCTGCCGCCCAGTTGACGTCCTCTACCCTCGCTCCACCTGCCCGTCCCTTGAGTTCCTCTCCAGCTTCCGGGAACCCCCCCGCCCAGGCGCGGCAGCGGTCTGGAGCTGCTCAGGTGGGGCCGAGCACAGCCCGCCTCTGGCCCTTTTTGAAAAGCCTACAGAATGCCCTTGCGGTGTTGCTGGCTCTGGTTTTCTTCTCGGCAGCCGGGTTGCTGGCCTGGCGCCTGCTCGATCCAGAAGGAAGTGAAGGGATCTGGCAGCGGCTACCTCTCTCTCGGATCCCTTGGATTCGGGATCTATAGCCAGTTATTCCGAACCAACTTAAGACCCTTTCCGGTCTTCAGCCGGCCGCAGTCATTTTATAGTCGTTTCAGTTATTTCAGGTTAGGGTGAGACTCCTGGGCTGCTGATCGCGCCAGCGGGACGGAGTCCTTGAAAAGCCCTCTGGCCCTGTGCATTTAACGTTTGTTTTAGTGTTGTTTTAGGTGTGAGTGCAGTGTCCTAGTTGGAATGAAACGACCGTAATGAGGAATGAAACTGTTCCGTCGCATTGCCTGGGGGTGGTCGCGGAAGCGGCGTGGAAGGCTTGGGCGGCACCGCTGAGCAGCTGGGAAGCGTCTTAACCTAACTTGAAATGACTACAATGGGATCGACTCCAGCTCTTCTCCCAAGATGGGATCCCTGAAATACAAAGTTTGCTGCCAACCAGGATGAATTGGGTTTTGGCGCAGGTCAGCAGTGACGGGATGGCCAAAGTTACTGCTCAGCAATTGTAACGTTAAAGCCCTTATTTTTCAGGGTTTCCGCATGGTAGCGGGCATATTCCAGTTGTTCAAATGCTGCCAACTGCACAAACTTCTGGCCATTCACATCTTTGACAAAGGCCCCATCAGAAACTTCTCGAGCACGTGCCAAGCTCTCATCTCCCGAGTAGGTAGTGAGCACCAAGAAGGTTCCCTCGCCGCGGTTCGGCCCCAGAGAGTCTACGCTGTTGTCGCTTAGGGGCACCACGTTCTGGGATCCCGCAGAAGTAGGCGATGAAGGTTGGGACGGGCGCTCCAGGCTGGCTGCCAACTGCTCCACCGTTTGCAAGCTGGGGGGAGAGGGTTCCTTGGAAGCCAAGGCCAAGTCGGTCTGCAGGCTGTCCAGCAGGTTGGGAACGTCTTGAAGGGGATCCACCTGCAAGTCCTTCCAGTCTGGGGTGGCCGCCAAGCCCAGGGACAACCGACCGGGATCCAAGCCACCGGAATAGAACTCCTCTCCCACCTGCCCTTCCACCGGTTCCAGTGGGATCAGGGGCAACTGGGCCAGATCCACCTGGGCAGGGATCCCTTCTTCCGCCCTGCTGGCAGCACTTTGGGGCAGGGACAGTTCTTCCGGCCAGATCAGCCAGCGCACCCCAAAGCCAATCCCCGCGCAGGAAAGCACCCACAGCAGCAAGACCCAGAGGGGCGAAAAGGCCCCGGAGGGCCGCGGCATCTCTTCCTCTTCCAAGTCTTCCACCACCTCTTGAATGAGCACAGGTGAAGGGCGCTGTACAGAGCTGGTATTCCCAAGCTGACCTGCTCGTGGGGGCGGGACAGAGTCCATGCGCTGCAAACGCTGCCAGAGGCGGAATCGCTCCAGTTCTTTCAGCACATCCAAATGCAGATGGCTCAGCGCCTCCTGAAGAGCAAGTTGAGGAACTGGATGTGAATGGGACTGCTGTGCCGGAGACAGGGGTTGGGTAGGGTCTGGGGGAAGCGGAGAAGGACTCATAGACAGCCCACACTCAACTTGATGTAAAGTCGGAGAGCAAACAATGCCGATCCACTGTTACAGCCGGAAACAGCCTAACAGGAGAACCCACCTTGGGAACAAGGATTGCCAGCGCCCCATACTTGCCATAAACCACCATGCCACAGGGCTATGGCAGTCTTCTAGGGCTTTGCCTCCAGATAAAGGGCACGCACATCTGTCGGTAGGTTCTGAAGCAAGATCTGGCGGGCAGAGGCAACGATGGCATCCACGTCTTCTGGGGCGAGGTAATATCCGTCAGCCTTGAGTTGGTCGGCAATGCGAACCGGTGGCCAGCCAAAGCGATCCCGCAGCAGCAGAATGAAGCGCAGATCCCCCGGCAAGGTATCCAAACCAGCAGTCAAATAACAGGCCAGTGCCGGTGAAAGAGAGGACTTCGCCCCGCCTCTGGTGGAGTCGAGACTGCAAGAAGCTTGAGGGTGGGTGGGGATCCCGTCAAGGGATTGAATCAGCTCACGGGTTTGCTCCGCCAGCCAGGGTCGCAGCACAGGATCCCCTTCGCCAGCCGCTTCTTCCACAAGGCTGTGGACATCTAGGCGCTGTAGGCGCAGGTAAAGCCGCAACCAAACCTGCTCTCGATAGGCAGCCCACTGCTCGGGCGGCAGATGTTCGGCAAGGATCCCGTCCACCCACTGGCAGTAGCGGCAAAACAGGCCGATGAAGTAGCGCGCCACCTCCGGCTGCCGTTGAAAGGCCCGCAGCAACTCCAGATCGCTGTAGTGGGCTACCCCCCGCACAAGAGGAGCATCGCATTCCGGCCAAAAGGCGGTAGCTTCGGGCATGAGAATTTCTCCCGCAGAAAAATCCCTAGCTATTCTCCAGGATCTCCCGGCAGGCCGATAACAACTGCTCCTGCTCCGCCAAGGTGCGCAGGCCAATGCGCAGGTAGCGATCTCCCAGCTCGGGAAAACTCAGGCAATCCCGCACCAGAATCCGGTGCCGCTGCAGCAGCGCCCGCTGAATTTGCGTGGCAGAGCCAGGGCAGCGCACCAACACAAAATTGGCTTGACCAGGCCAGGGATCCCAGCCGGGCAGTGCTTGCAAACCCCTGAACAAATGCTCTCGGGCCACGGGTAGCCAGGCCAAGGTGCGCCGGCGGAAGTCCTCATCGGCCAAAGCTGCCGCCACTGCCACTCCCGCCAATCCGTTGACGCTCCAGGGATCCCGCCACTGTCGCCAGCGCTGCCAGTGATCCGGGTGCCCCACCGCAAAGCCAATGCGCAAGCCGGGCAGTGTGAAGAACTTGGTGAGGGAACGGATGACGATGGTGTTGGGGTGAGCCGCCAGGTGGGGGATCAAGGTTTGGCTGCGGGGCATTGCCGACGGGCTGGAGTTTAAGCTCAGGGTGGGCTCCCCCGGCAAAAAGTCCATAAAAGCCTCGTCCACCACCACCCGGTCGAACTGGGGCAGGAGAGGCAGGATATCTTGCTGCGGGATCAGCTGGCCCGTCGGGTTATGAGGGTTGTTCAGCCAGAGCACCCGGTTTCCCTTGCCTGCCACCGGAAGGGGTTCCTGCAGAAGGGTAAAACCGGCGGATCCCTGGCCGGGGAAAAAAGGCAGCGGCTTGATGGTTACCCCTGCTGCCCGCAGAGCCCGCGCATAATCCCCAAAAGCAGGCTGGGGCAGCCATACCTCCCGCCCTTGCGCATCCCGGGCTGCCCAGGTGAGCAACTCCGCTGCCCCATTGCCCACAAAGATCCACTCAGGATCGACGGCCCAATGGTTGGCCAAACAGATGCGCAAGTCCCGATAGTCGGGATCCGGGTAGCGGCTGATTACAACCGGGTCTGCTGCAGACAGCGCCTGAGTCAGAGCTTGCAAGACCGATTCCGGTGGGCCCAGCGGATTCAAGCTGGCCGAAAAATCCAGAATCTCCTGGGGAGAGCAGCCAGCGATTGCTGCTCCCCAAGCCCAATTGCCACCATGTCGAGGCTGCTCCACGCCCTACCCAGCAGCCGAGTCCCAACCCGGCAAAATTAAGATTTCCCCCCTGCTACTGCTTCGCGGAATGACTTGCCCGCCGTAAAAGTGGGGACGATGCTCTCTGGGATCACCATTTTTTGGTTGGTTTTCGGGTTGCGACCTTCCCGCTCTTTGCGCTTGCGAGCCTCAAAGGAGCCGAAGCCCACCAGGGTCACCTTCCCCTTGGGTTCACCGTTTTCATCGCGGGATGCGACCTCTTCGACAATGATCTCCAGTGCGGCGGAAATGACAGCCTCCGCTTCTTTTTTGGTTACATTGGCGCGATGAGCGACGGCATCAACAAGTTCTGCCTTGTTCATCCTGATCTCCTTTTGAGTTAGGCAATAAAGTTAGAGCGTTCCCTGGATCGCGGATTCGCTCAGGCGTTGCAGAGCGGCCACGGCCCAGAGTGTTCTCAGTGTGTGGGAGCGGGGCTTGCCCTGCAATGCGCCAAGGCGCCACTGGCGCGAATGGCAGGATTGTGGCAGTTGAGCTCCAAATCACTGACATATTCTACAGCTAAGTTAGGGCAGAAGCCTGCTGGGCAAGGGGTTTTAGGGGATCTTAACGCAATTTTCTGGGAGACAAGAGACTGCATATACCCAGTTGGCTCGGATCCGACAGAAAGCTAGGGCTCACGACTCGGGTCGGAAGTAGGCCCGCATCACCTCTCGAAAGATGGGAGCGGCCCGTGATCCACCCCCACCGCCGCTGTTTTCCAGAAAGACCACGACCACCAATTCGGGCCGGTCGTAGGGAGCATAGCCAACATACCAAGCGTGGGATCGCCGCGGCGGATCCTCTGCGGTGCCGGTTTTACCAGCCGTTGGGGGAAATCCTGGCCCCAGGTTGGCGTTGCCGCCGGTGCCGTAAACCACGACATCTCGCAGCCCCTGCTGCAGGATCTCCAGCGTGGCAGGGGAAAGACCTACCTTTTGGCGCAGCGGCACAGGGCTTTCCGGGATCACCTGGTGCGAGAGCAAGGGGCGCACCCGCCAGCCCCCATTGGCCACTGCCGCCGTTACCACCGCCATTTGCAGCGGCGTAGCGGTAATAAATCCCTGGCCGATGGACATGTTGACCGTGTCGCCCACATACCAGGGCTCGCGCCAGTGGCGCTGCTTCCACTCAGCATCCGGCACCAGGCCAGCAGCCTCCCCTTTGAGGCCAATCCCGGTCAGTTGTCCCAACCCAAAGCGGCGCGACCATTCTTGCAAGGGGGCAGCCTTGGTGCCGAGGGCGATTTGGTAGAAAAAGGTGTCGCTGCTGTAGGCCATCGCCTGCCGGTAGTTCAGCCGCCCGAAGCCGGCCCGGTTCCAGTCCCAAAAGCGCCACCCTCCCACCTGGATGTAGGGGCCGGTCTGCAGCACCGTATTCGGGGGAAAGGCTCCCGACTCAATCCCGGCAGCGGTGGTGATGATTTTGTAGGTGCTGGCGGGGGGATAGGGCCGCAGGCCGCGGTTGAGGAAGGGAAAATCCTGCTGCTGCAGGCTCTCCCACTGGGCTTGGGTGATGCGGCTGGAAAAGAGGTTGGGATCAAAGGTGGGATAGCTGGCCATGGCTAGGATCGACCCATCGCTGGGATCCATGGCGATCACCGCTCCTTTTTGCTGGCCGAGGGCTCGCTCTGCCGCCTGCTGCAGCCGCACATCCAAAGTGAGCTGCAGGGTGTTGCCCGGTTGGGGCGCATGTTCCCCCAGCACCCGCAGCACCTCTCCCATGGCGTCCACCTCCACCTGTCGCCCGCCCCATTGGCCGCGCAGATGGTTCTCGAACAATTCCTCCACTCCCATCAGGCCAACGATATCCCCCAGGCGATAGCTGGGATCCGCCCGCAGTTGTTCCTGCGAGATCTCGCCGGTGTAGCCCAGCAGATGAGCGGCCAAGTCGCCGTGGGGATAAAACCGCACCGTCTCCGCCTCCACCATCACCCCCGGCAGCTCGCGGCTCATCTCCTCCAGTTGAATGACCACCTGGGGGCTGGCGTTGCGCAGGATGCGCACGGGAAAAGGGGAACGATATCCAGCCTGTTCTAGCTTTTGGGCGATCTCCTCAGGGGCCATGTTCAAGTAGTCTGCCAACTTGGGGATCATCTCCTGCCAGCGCTGCCGAGACTGCACCAGAGGCCAGAGGAAGACCGAGTGGGACAATCGGCTGCCCGCCAGCAATACACCGTTGCGATCCACAATGCGCCCGCGTTCTGGCGGCTGGGGCAGCAGGCGAATGCGGTTGGTATCGGCCAACTGGCGGTAATACTGGGTGCGCGCCAACTGCAGGTAGGCCAGACGGGATCCTAGCCCTCCGAACAGCAGCAGGCTGGCCAGCAAGAGCAAGACAACGGCCCGATAGCCTTGCCCCACCGTTTTGGTCGGCAGGGATCCCAGCCAGCGAGGGCTACCGCCGTCCGGCGGGGGTGGGGGAAGTACCCGGCGGGGGGCAGGCGGTCTGGAATGGGGGGAGAACAGGGCTTGCGGATCCCGTCCTGCCAAGGTGTGGGGGCTTCGCGCGGCGTTGCTGACGGGGTAGAGTTTGGCCATGAAATTGCCAGAAGAATTGCAACCGATACACCCAAAATCGAGAGGAGATGCCCGCTCTCGGGCAGGCAGTCTCAGCATCCATCCAGTATCCCTGGCTGCGGCAAGCCTCGTCCAGGAGTGGCAGCGTGGATAGAGCAGAACAACAGCGGCTACGCCAGGCTGCCTGGCTGATGGTGGGCAATGGCCTGCGCCTGGGGTTGTCCGGGGCCTATTTCATCCTCTTGGCGCGGCTGTTGGGGCCGGAAGCCTTCGGGGTTTTCTCTGCCATCTTGGCCTGCAGCAACCTGGCCGCCCCGTTTGGCTATTTGGGCCAATCGGAACTGCTGATCCAGCGCCTCAGCCGGCAGGGATCCCCGACTTGCACCCAGGGGATTGGCCCCAGCTTATGGTTGGCGGGATTGGGCTGTGGGGGGATGGCGCTGGTGTTGTGGCCCCTCTTGAGCGTTTGGCTGGCTGGGACGCCAGCAGCGGTGGTGGGGGTATTGCTCTTGAGCGATCTGCTGTTCATCGCGGTGCCAGAGGTGTACAGGGGGATCCTGATCGGGAGAGAGCAGGCTGCTGGGGTAGCCCTCATCGACACGGGCATGGCGCTGGGGCGATTGGGGGCAGTGTTGTTGGCGGTGGCCTTAGGCTGGGGATCCCTGGTGCAATGGGCTGTTCTGTACGGCCTGATGGTGTTGGTCGTGCTGCTGCTGATCGCGAGGGGGATGGGGCGGTGGAGCGAGCCTTCTCCCCCCTTGGCCCTGAGCTGGCGAGATCTGCGGGAACGGCTGATAGCGGGCTGGGACTTTGCGGTGGGGCTGGCCGCGGTGAAAACCTTCACCGATTTGGATAAGCTGCTCTTGCCCCGTTTGGCCTCAGCAGCGGCGGGGGGTCTTTACAGCGCTGCCTATCGGGTGATCAACTTCTCGCAAACGCCGATGATCGCCCTGCTCACCAGCCATTTTGCCGAGCTGTGCCGCCAAGGGCAGAAGGGCCTTCCGCAAGGCTGGCGCTACGCCTGTCACCTTTCCCCTTGGGTGGTGGGCTACGGCAGTTTGGCCGCCCTGGGGCTGGCGCTGGGATCCTACGGGATCCCCTGGGTGTTGGGATCGGCTTACCGGGAAACGGCCCTCATCCTGCGCTGGCTCAGCCCGGTCATTTTGCTAGAGGGGATCCACCTTTTGCTGTCTCACCTGCTCACCGGGGCAGGGTTGCAAAAGCCCCGCAGCCGTCTGCAACTGATGGCTCTGGGGCTGAATGGGCTTTTGAATGCGGTTTGGATCCCAAGGTGGGGTTGGCAGGGGGCGGCCCTGGCAACCTTGCTGTCGGAGATGGCCTTGGTGCTGGCCTTGCTGCTGTTGATTCGGGGGCAGCTGCGCTCTCTGCAGAGAGCTGGGCCTAGGGCGCCTTAACGATTTTGTAGGTGGCTTTGGCATCGGGGCCAAAGGTGATCACATCCCCCGACTTGAGCTGGTGGGTGGTCAATTTCTGGCCGTTGATCAACAAGCCATTGGTGCTGGGGCGACCTTCCAGATCCCCATCCAAAATGCGGTAGCAATATTCTCCCTCTCGCTCGGCGGGAATCCGCAGCAGCATGGCGTGGTAGCGGGAGGCATACTGAGAGTTGAGACAGATGTCGTTCGCCAAGTCCCGACCGATGAAGTATTTGGCGGATCCCAGCACCTGGGTACGGCGGCCATCTCGGTCTTCCACGATCAAGATGTGCTGGTGGGTACCGGAAGGAGAAGGCACAGATTCAACCATACTTCCGCTGTCAATACCAGTGTTTAACCGTACCTCAAACTATACCGAAGTTTAGCCTTCTTCCTGCTATCGCTGGGTCTGCAGAATCGCTCATCCAGCGCCCCAGAACTCTCGACCGATCCAGTGGGCTAGCGAGGAACATTCTGGAGCAATGAGCCGACCCATCCGGGGAAGAGGGTGTAAGCTCCTACCGCCCATTGGGCCATGCCCACCACCACCTCTGACTTGGACTGGCGAGCGGCATCCCAAATGGCTTCGGCAACTTCTTCCGGCTGGCTGACCCAAAAACTCTCCAGCGCCTGTTGCATTTGCTCACGGGCTTTGCCACCTGAGGTTTGGGCTTGGCTGTCGGGAGAGGACGCTGGCCCCACCTCATCCAGAAAAATGGCTCGCTTGAGGAAATTGCTGCTGACGATGCCCGGATGGACGCCAATTACCTGGATCCCTTGGGGTTGCAGTTCCAGACGCAGCGCTTCTGTCAGCCCACTGACCGCGTACTTGCTGGCACAATAGGCGCTCATCTGGGGCAGGGGCATTTTGCCGCCAATGGATCCCACGTTGATGATCTGGCCTTTTTTGCGCTTCAACATGTCGGGGAGCACGGCTCGGATGGTGTGGAGGTAGCCCCAAAAGTTGACCGCCATCAAAGCCTGCCAGTGTTCCAGGGTAGTTTGCAAAAAAGGGCCACTCATGCAGATGCCGGCGTTGTTGATCAGGCAATCGATGCGGCCATAGCGTTCCAGAGTTCTCTCCACCAGGTTTTGCACCTGTTCTGGCTGCGTGACATCGGTGGGAACGGCCAAGACCTCGGCGTTGAGGCTTTGCTCTAGGTCGATGGCCGTTTGCTTCAGGGTTTCGGCAGTGCGGGCAGCCAGCGCCAATCGGTAACCCCCACGGGCAAAGGTAAAGGCAGTAGCTCTGCCGATGCCTTCAGAAGCGCCTGTAATTAAAACAACATCGGCCATCTTGCTTCTCCGTAAATCTGGACTGGGATCCCTCTACCTGTTGTAGCTTCTCCGAGAGTTAGGGATCCCTGCTTGGCTGAGGGCTTAAGATACTGAACAATAGCGAAGATAGGGTGTATGGCCTCTACCTACTCATTTGACATCGTCAGCGATTTCGATCGGCAGGAACTGGTGAACGCTGTAGATCAAGCCCGGCGGGAGATCAAACAGCGCTACGACCTCAAGGATACTCAGACGGAAATTGAGCTGGAGGAGGGATCCCTGACCATCACCACCGCCAACGACATGGCCCTCAACTCCATTCGGGATCTGCTTCTTACCAAAGCGGCCAAGCGGGGTCTATCCCTGAAGATCTTCGACTTTCAACCCCCAGAGAGCGCCGGCGGCAACCGAGTGCGCCAGGTGGTTCACCTGAAAAAGGGCATTGATGCCACACTGGCCAAACAGATCGCCAAGCAAATCCGCGACAACTTTAAGAAAGTGCAGCCTGCCATTCAAGGGGATCTGGTGCGCGTTTCCGGCAAGGATAAAGACGAGCTACAGGCGGTCATTCAAATGCTTAGGCAGCAGGACTACCCGGTGGCGCTGCAATTTGTCAACTATCGATAGGGATCCTCTGGGCTTCCGTATCTTTCCCCTCAACCCCTCTTGCAAGATTAGAGATCTCAGGATCTGTGAAATGTTGGGTTTAATGGCTGCTGGAAATGGTGATGGCCTACGCTCCTCAAAGCTTGAGTTTTCGGCCAATTGGGATAGGGGGCTCTGGTGAGAAATCTTGTGAAAGTAACCGTCGGAATCAAGCCAGCAAGTCTCTGAGAATCTCATTGGAAAATAGCCAGCCATCGGGCGGAATCAGCCGTAGCCGGCCTGCCTCACAACTGGCCCATCCCTTCTCAAAATAGGGATCCAGCCTCTCCAAAGCTTGCTCGACCTTTGGGTGGCCAAAACGCTCCTGTAAATGGCACAAATCCAGACCTTCCTTTAGACGCAACCCCAACATCAAAGTATCCATCCAAACTTCCTCTGGGGATGCTTCAGGAGGGAGAGGGTGGACTCCGACTTTCACCTGCTCGAAGTAGTGGTAAAGGGTTTTGGGCTGCTGAATGCGCCGTCCCCCCTCGTAGCCGACGGATCCCATGCCAAAGCCAAAGTAAGGGCGATTTTCCCAGTACACTCGGTTGTGGCGACAGGCGTAGCCGGGGCGGGCAAAATTGGAGATTTCGTAGTGGATGTAGCCCGCTTCGGTGAGCAGCTCCCGCGCCATTAGGTACATGGCAACTGTGGTTTCCTCGCTGGGCAAAGGTGCTGCTCCCGGTCGGTACATCCGACCAAAGCGGGTTCCCGGTTCAATCGTCAGATCATAGACGGAGACATGGGTGGGGTTAATCTCAAGAACAGCTCGTAGAGACTGCTGCCAGTGTTCCAAAGTCTGGTAGGGCAGCCCAAAGATCAAATCCAGGTTGAAATTCTCAAAGCCCGCCGCCTGCAAGTCGGCCACGGCTTCGTAAACTTCCTCCACTCCATGCAGGCGACCACAAGCGGCCAGCAGCTCTGGCTGAAATGCCTGTACCCCTAGGCTGATGCGGTTGACCCCCAGCTCCCGGTAGCCCGCCAACTGCTCCCGCGTCAGGGTGCCGGGGTTGGCCTCCAGAGAAATCTCGCAGTCGGGATGAAACGGGATCCTCTCCCTCAATTGAGTCAAGATCCGCCCCAGTTGCTCCACCGTCAGCAGAGAAGGGGTGCCACCCCCGAAAAAAATGCTGGTCAACGGTCTGGGATCCCCGGCCAGATGGCGGTAGCGGTAGGAGCTGCCGATCTCTCGGCAGAGCATCTGCACGTAGGTTTCCATCAACTTGCGGGTGCCCAGGCCGGTGGCAAAATCACAGTAGTGGCAGCGTTGCCGACAAAAAGGGATGTGCAGGTAAGCTGCTTCAGGCCAATCAACCTGGTCGCGGCAGCATTGCAGAGCAGTATCGGTCGGAGTGGGATTGTGCAAAGCCGTTGCCACAGCCATGGGTCAGCTCAAACGGGATAGAACCACTATACTGATAGACTCCGAAACTCCTCACGAGGAGGGATCCCATGGGAGCTGTGCGCCTGGCGGTGATCGACTATGAGGCGGGAAATCTGCATTCGGCTTGCAAAGGGCTGGAGCGGGCCGGAGCTGAGGTGCAGCTAGTAACAGAGCCAACTGGACTAGCGGCTTTTGACGGCATTGTCCTGCCCGGCGATGGGGCCTTTGACCCAGCCATGCAGCAGCTGCGGGCGCGGGGCTTTGGGAAAGCGATCCGGGAAGCTGTGGAGCGGCAACAGCCTTTTTTAGGCATTTGCCTTGGGCTGCAAGTTTTGTTCGAAAGCAGCGAAGAGGGAACAGAGCCAGGGCTGAGCATTGTGCCTGGACGGGTGCAGCGCTTTCGACCGGAGCCGGGCTTGCGTATCCCCCACATGGGCTGGAACCAGTTGCACCTTACCCAACCCCAATCGCCTCTTTGGGCAGGGATCCCGGATCAAAGCTGGGTTTACTTTGTCCACTCCTACCACGCAGTGCCCAATGACCCAAGCTGGGTGGCTGCTACCACCCAACACGGCAGCCAAACCTGTGTAGCCGCTATTGCCCGCGGCACCTTGTTTGCTACCCAATTTCACCCCGAAAAGTCGGGCCCTGTTGGCTTGCAGATGTTGCAAAACTTTGTCGAGTTTGCTGCCCGTTGCTCCCTTTTATCTGCTCCCAGAGCTTAGTGCCCCATGAACTACTGGCTGATGAAATCTGAGCCCAGCGTTTACAGCATCTGGGATCTGCAGCGGGAAGGCCAAACCCTCTGGGATAGCGTGCGCAACTACCAAGCCCGCAACTATCTAAAAGCCATGCAGGTGGGGGATCGCGCCTTTTTCTACCACTCCAACGCCAACCCTCCCGGCATAGCCGGCTTAATGGAGATCGTGGAAACCCAGGTGGTGGATCCCAGCCAATTCGACCCTGCCAGCCCCTACTATGATCCCAAATCTACCCGCGAGGATCCCCGCTGGCATACGGTGCGAGTGCGGTTTGTCTCAGCCTTTGGGCGATTGATCCCTTTGGCTGAATTGCGAGACACCTTCACCCCAGAGGAGCTGGAAGTAGTACGGCGGGGCACGCGACTGTCGGTCATGCCGGTTGCCGAAGGGGTGGCGAAACGATTGCTGGCGCTGACGGGAGTTTCTACGCAGTCTCCTCTATAGATGGGCGAGGCCAACCTGAGTGGGGCCAATTTGCGTGGCGCCGACCTAAGTGGGGCGGATCTAACGGGGGCGGATTTGCGAGGGGCCAATCTGTCGATGGACAACCTAAAGAGCGCTTTTCTGGAAGGGGCAATCTACAGTGCCAACACCCGCTTTCCCGCCGAGTTCGACCCAAAATTTGGAGGGGATGACATTGTTCGGCGCTGACCCCAGCTCACCGGCTTAAAATTCATGAACCAAAAGCTGAGAGCCCCCAGCGCTGTAAGCTATCGAAGGCCGCGTAGGCCGTCAGATCCGGCTGCAGGGGCGTAATCGACACATAGCCCTCAGCAACCGCCCGCACGTCCGAACAGGGATCCACCTCCTCTTCCACCACCTCTCCAGCTAGCCAGTAGTAGGCCTTGCCGCGCGGATCCACCCGTTTCTCGTAGAGATCTGTGTACTTGCGCCAGGCCAGGCGGGCCAAGACCATGCCGCGTATTTCAGCCAGCGCTAGGGGGGGCACGTTGATGTTCAACAGCATCGGCTCCCCCAGGGGTTTCAGGCTCAGTTTCTCCAGTAGCTTCAGCACCACCTGGGCCGCTGGTTGAAAATCCTGATGGGTAAAACTGGCCAAGCTTACTGCCAGGCTAGGGATCCCTTCCAATAGCCCTTCCATTGCCGCCGAGACGGTGCCGGAGTAGAGCACATCCGTGCCCAGATTGGCTCCCTGATTGATGCCGGAAATCACCCAATCGGGAGGACGATCCAATAGCCCGTCCAGACCTAACTTGACACAGTCGGAAGGGGTGCCCGAACAGGCCCAGGCCTGCACTTCTGGAGGAAATCCCTCCCGCACCGGATCCACCCGCAGCGGCTTGTGCAACGTCAGGGCGTGGCCGGTGGCCGAGCGCTCCCGATCCGGACAGACCACCGTTACCTGGTGCCCCCCCAGCTGGGCCAGCGCTGCCGCCAAACACCGCACCCCTGCCGCCTGGATGCCATCGTCGTTGCTGATGAGAATATTCATCCCAGCCACCCCACACCCGCCCTTAGACATACACCAGTCTGACCCAATGATCTGCGCTGATCCCCCAGGTAGCCGAGTTCAGCGGCAGAATCTGAAAATTTACGGCTTCTTGGGGTTATTATTGGACGTAGCCTTTTGAACAATATCAGTAGGAACACAATGTCACCCTATGAGGTCAAGTGCCATTATGAAGCTAAGGTAAAGTAAACCCTGCGGTTTCCTTCCTCTTTGTATTTGCCTTCTTGTGTGTATCTTGCTGTTTCTCCGTCCCCATCTTCCTAAGACTCCGTCCCGTTGACGTGTAGGTGCTCCGCACCGCCGGCGCGAACGCGGAAGCGTTGCATAGCCTACAGCCGGGTAAAGCTGGAAAGTCTGTAAAACCCATCAGGTCGCTCGAGCGACAGGAAGTTGATCTCATGTCACTTGTTTCCATCACATCGGCAACAGAGGCTCAGGAATGGCGTGAGCTTTGCCAGTGGGCCGAGGAGCACTACCGCTGTCGCACCTTTCCCAAAGACGTGCGCATTCCCACTCGTCCGGGATTGGTGTACATCACCCAAGAGGGAGTGGTGCGCCTGGTCAGCCAAACTCCAGAGCGGCGGGAGGTCTTTGTTGGGTTCATCACGGCTGGATTTCCTTTTGAGCTGAGCAACCCAGAGCGCTTTGAGTTGAAAGCCTGCACCCACGCCGATCGCACCACGGTGATGTGGTTTTACTGGCAGGATCTGGAGCAGTGGCCCTATCTGCACCAGAAGATTCAGGAAAACTTCCGCCAGCAACTGCAACGGAAGCTGCTGTGGTTGGGAAATCTGGGCCAACGGCGCGCCATCGATCGCCTCAAGGGCTTCTTGAGCCTGTTGATCGAAGAGTATGGACAGCCCTGTGAACAAGGGATGTATCTCCCCTGGCCCCTTACCCATGCCCAGATTGGGGATGCCATTGGGGCCACCCGCGTGACGGTGACTCGTCTTCTGGGATCCCTGCGTTCGAAAGGGTTTGTGCAGGTGCTGGATCAAAACTTAATTTGCATTCCCAACGGGGTAAAGCTCCAGCCCACTCCGAAGAAGGCGGCCAGCGCCTAACCCTGCTGTCTAGATGCTATCCAGAGTGTTATGCCTACAGCAGTCGGGAACTGCACTGCTGACGCGATCGGCCTGCAGCTCCACTACCGTACTTGGGGAAAAGGGATCCCCTCCCTCCCAATCTTGATGCTCCACGGCCATCCGGGCAATGCCGACTGCATGGCGGTATTTGCAGAGGCAGTGGCGGGGATCCACCCCTGTGTGGCGCCAGATCTGCGTGGCTATGGACGTTCGCAGGTGACGGATCCCTTTGAGATGCAGGATCACCTAGAGGACTTGGAGCGGCTGCTGGATCGCCTGGGCTGGCAGGCGTGTCTGGTGCTGGGCTGGTCTTTGGGCGGGATCCTGGCCCTGGAGTTGGCTTTGCGGCTGCCGCAGCGGGTAAAGGGTTTGGTCTTGGTGGCCAGTGCCGCCTGCCCCCGCAGCAACCATCCCCCCACCGATTTTTGGGATCAGGTCAACACCGGCGTTGCCTCGCTGCTCAACTGGCTTTGGCCCGGCTGGGAATGGAACATCGAGACCTTTGGCCGTCGCTCCCTTTACCGCTACCTGATGCAGCAACAGACCCCAACGGCCTATCGGTATTTGGCGCACATGGCCTTGCCCGCCTATCTGCACACCTCCCCCCAGGCTCGCCAAGCTCTGCGCGCCGCTTTGCAACGGGGCTACAACCGCGAGGGAGATCTGCACCGAATTCGCATCCCGGTACTGCTTATGGCCGGCGAGCGGGATCGCCACATCACCGCCAACAGCAGCCTGGCCACAGCCCGCGCCCTGCCCCACTGCACCTGCATTGTCTATCCCAACGTGGCTCATCTCTTTCCCTGGGAGATCCCCGACCGGGTGGGACAGGATCTGCGCCGCTGGCTCAGCGCTCAAGACTGGGCAAGTGGGATCCCGGTGGTTGGCTCTTCCGCTTCCTCTGCAGACAAGGCGGCAGAAGCCTGACCCTGGGCCAACTTCCGCAGCCGGGCAAAGGCCTCTTCCTCTAGATGGATCTGCTGCTGCTGTTGTTCTTCTGGGGTGCGCAGGCGCTTTCCCAACGGCTGTTGCAGCGTGCCCAAGAGCAACGGCTCGGAAACTCCCGGCTCGGGATGGATGACGGTGCGGGCCCGCAAGGTGAACACCGGCGAACCGGTGGAGAAGCGGCCCGGGGATCCCAAATCGCTGGCCGCCTGCTTCAGGGTGAGGATCAGTTGCTCTGGGGTGATATCCGGGCTGACAGCAATAACCGCTCGATCCGCCCCTTGGTCATAGACGGTGGTGTAGGGGGCAGCACCGGGAATGCGGGAGCGAAAGATCGGCCCCAAGCTGAGGGCAAAACATCCCGCTGTTAAAACCAGCGCAAACGCCGTGTAGCCCACCAGCGCAAACTTCAAGGGCCAATTGCGGATCCAGGCCAGCAGGGTGAGCACAGCCAGCAAGCCTGCTAGACCTAGCCCAATTTGGGTGGCAGAGGCAAAGAAAGATTCCAAAGTTGCATCCATGATTCCCCAGTTTAGCGGCTAGAGCTTCATCTCTAGGATGCAGGATGAGCCCGATTCTGGCTGCCCTATCTAAGGACTCCGTCCCGCTGGCACCCTGCTCCAGAAGGGCTTGGCTGGTTCTATCACCAAACCCCTGTGAGAAGAGGCAAGACGGATCAACCTACCAAACCCAGAAAGCGGCGAGCCCTACAGATTTGAGGAGCATGGGCAAGGTCGGATTCGAACCGACACGGTTTCCCGCCGCATTTTGAGTGCGGTGCGTCTACCAGTTTCGCCACTCGCCCGACTTGGAACCATTATCCTACTGAACTGGCGAAACCTCGTCAACCAATCCCCCGAACTCTATCGGCGGCGGTCTTTCTCCAGTTGCTGGGCCTTTTGCCGAAGCTGGCGGGTTTGCTCCATCACCTCCTCCAGATCCTCGTGGGATAGCCGCTCGACGTAGTTAATTTTGATCTCTTCCAGCAAGTCTTGCAGGAGAGAGCGAATTTCTTCCGAAGCATGCTCCTGGGTGAGTTCCCGTGCCAAGACCTCACCAAACCGCTGCATCAGTTGCGCTGCCAGCTTGGAGCCGACGGGATCCTCGAAACTGCCCGTCAGGGTTTTGTAGGTGGTGGTGGTCAGCTCGTTGGCCAGGCGCTCCGTCAGTTGGCCAGGCAGGGATCCCAGGCCGGGAAGCTGTTCTAGAGTTTGCATGGCAGGCAACTGCTTGAGCAGGCCATCCAGGTTGTAGCGGAGCAGTTGTTGCAATTCCGGTTGCACCTGGGGCAAAACGCGGTAGAGAACAATGCGAAAAACCAGGTTGGCAATCGCCTCCAGCTCGTTGGTGTTGTTGATATCAATGTAGTCGCGCTGGGTACGCGCTGCCGGCAGCAGGGGCAGGGATCCCCGCTGAATGGATACCTGGATTTGGTTGATCACCCGCACGACAATGACTTCCGTCAGATCCTCGGCGAAGTTGGTAACAAAGCCCTGGCTCACCTGGGCGCGTACCCGCTCCAGATCCAGCAACTGCGCTTGTCCCAGCCGGATGGTGACGGGGATCACCCGCAGCCAGCGCCAAAAGGGCAGCAGCAGCAGCACATCGTACCAACGCCAGAGCATGGCATCCAGCCAATTGACTCCGGTGTAGCGACGGCTGATGGCCACCGTGCGCAGCAAAAATTCCAGCCCAAACAGAAGCACGAAGGGAAAATCCAGCACCGGGAAAAAGTCAACGGGGTTACCGCTCTCGCCAATGGGGCGGAAATAGTTGGTCTCAAAGAGGGGGCGCAGCCGGGTCTGGAAAAATTCAATTCCATCTGCGGGATCGGCGCCGGCCAAGTACTCAGCAGTCCAAAAGCGGGCAAAGGCGGCTCTGGCAGAGTCGGCTTCTGGGATGTGCTCCCGCATCAAATTGAGGATACGCACAAACTGGCCAGTTTTGTTGGCGCCCTGAAAGGGATTGGTCTCAATCATCTCGTCGCTGAGCTCCCGCAAGCGGGCCAGGATCGGTGCTGCCGCTTCCGACTCCACGCCAAACCGCAGGGTAACCTGGCGCAGCTCATCCACCAAGGCCAAGTAGCGCTGGGTTTCGGGGTTGGGCTCGATACCTTTGATGGGATCGTATAGGTCGGTCACCGGGGAACGGCTGGTTTCTTCGGAGAGAATCGGCAGCGGAATGGGAGGACCAAAGGCGCCAAAAATTTGCACCCGACCCTGGAGCCAAAAATCTCGCCCAGGCACATAGCTCATGTCGAAGAGCACCAAGCACAGGTTGCTCAGGGCCAGCAGGGCCATCCCCTTCTCGTAGAGGAGCAGCCAGCGACTTCGCCCCCTGAGGACAGAGCGTCTGAGAATCCGTTGAGCAGCGTTCAAAGGACTCCGTCCCGGCCTTGGGTCAACCAGTTGGTTTGAGTCAGCCTTAGTCTACCACCCCTGGGGTGAGCCACCCTTGGCTTGAGCAAGCTGTAGTGCAACCTGGCCAAAATGCCGCCAAATGGCCTCTGCCTGTGGCCCCACCTGGCGCAGAATCCAACCCTTACAGATGGGATCCGGAGACTTGACCAGCCAGTATGGGGACTCCGTTCCGCTGATGTGAACGGTCAGCCAAGTGGGTTCCGGCCAATCCCCCAGCAAATACAAGGATCCCCAACAGAGATGGGATCCCAGCACTGACGCGGCGGAGACCTGCCGATGGGGAAAGTGCAGGTCTATGTGTTCCTGCAGCCAGAGTTTTCTCCCCTCGGGGGAGGATGGGATCCCAGCAGTGACCCAAACTTGCAAGCAGTTGGCAAGATGTTCAAACTGCCAGCGTTCGTCCATGGCCAGCCGTCCGGCAGTCCAGATCTCGGCATAGGCCAGGCGGGCTGTGGGATCCAGCTCAATTTGCACCTGCTGGCGAAAGTCTGCCCCTGCCCCCGGAATGGTCGGGTGAGGGATCCAGATCAACTGGCTGGTGGGGGCCAGCTTGACCTTGACCTGTTGCCGAATCAAGCCGGGATGTAGCCGCATTGCCCCTTGGGTGCGAATTTCCAGCGCCGAGCCTGGCCCCAGCCCGATCTCGATCCGGTGGCGATCCCCACCCAGCAGGCCGCCGTTGGGGTTGCGCAGGTAGTACACAGGTGGCTCCCCAGGGGATCCCAGCCATTGCAAGGGAGCCTGAGAATACTCCCAAATGTGGGTATGGTCGCCTCGGCGGGTTGCCTTCAAGATGGCCTTACCGAAGTTCACAGGCGGCTCACCGAGGGGGGGTCGGCCTTGATGGGGCGAAACAGCACCTCCCGCTCCAGCCAACTGAGAACCTGCTCCAGCCCCTCACCCGTGCGCAGGTTGGTAAAGACAAAGGGCCTATCTCCCCGCATGCGACGGGCATCCCGTTCCATCACCCCCAAGTCTGCTCCCACATAGGGAGCCAGATCGATCTTGTTGATCACCAGCAGGTCGGAGCGGGTGATCCCCGGCCCGCCTTTGCGCGGGATCTTGTCCCCTTCGGCCACGTCGATGACGTAAATGCAGGCGTCCACCAGCTCCGGGCTGAAGGTAGCTGCCAAGTTGTCCCCCCCCGATTCCACCAAGATGAGATCCAGGGGGCAAAAGCGGCGCTCCAGCTCCTGAATGGCGTCTAGGTTGAGGGAGGCATCTTCCCGAATGGCGGTGTGGGGGCAGCCGCCGGTCTCTACGCCAATGATCCGCTCTGCCTCCAGGGCCTTGGCCCGCACCAAAAACTCGGCATCCTCGCGGGTATAGATATCGTTGGTCACCACCGCCAAAGACAGGTGGTCCCGCAGCGCCAAGCAGAGCTTTTCCACCAAAGCGGTTTTTCCAGATCCCACCGGGCCGCCAATGCCAACCCGTACCGGCTGGGAAGTTTGCGCAACTTTGCCCGACATCGGATACCTGCTCCTCTTTTTGGGCATTCTAGAACCAGATGCTTGCAAGGGATCCGAGTATGGTTCGGCTTTTGGTGGCAACTGCTGTGGTGCTGGTGGGATTTTTGCTGGTTAACCGCCTCTATCGCAACCCGCTGAGTTCGGAGCCGAGACCAGAGCAAGCCAGCCCAGAAGCTGCCCAGCAAGGGATCCCTCAAGGTGGGCCGCTGCAGATTTACCAATCTCGGGAACAGATCCAGCAAACCCTCAACCAAGGGGCTACCGCCACCCAGCAGCAGGTGGAAGCCGTTGAGCAATCCTTGGGCAATCCTTGACCCTTGACAAGTAAGAAGGGAGGCAGGTGCCTGGTTTCAGGCGGAGAAGGGATCCCTCCCCCAGACTGTGAAGCGCCCCTCAGGCTTGGGCGGATCCCCCAGACGCGCTAAAGTCGAGAATGCTGCAATTTTACAGACTGTCCATGCGGATCCCTCCTGTTACCCCAGAGAAAGCCGATAAGCAACTGCAAAAGGTTTACGAAAGCCTGGAGAAAACCTACGGCACCGCCCTCAACCCCCTGCAGGTGATGGCCCACAAGCCCCAACTGATGCGAGCCGTGATGAACCTCTACGGGGCGCTGCACACCCAAAACCCCAACTTGCCTGAAGAGCTGAAGGAGCTGGTCAGCATCCGCATTGCCCAAATCAACGGCTGCCGCCACTACTGCCTGCCCTACCATACCCTGCAGGCGCAGAAGCACGGAGCTACCCCGGCCAAAATTGCGGCGGTGGCCCAGGCCCGCACCAGCACCCTCTACACCGAAGCGGAGAAGCTGGCCATCGAGTACGCTGAGCGGATGACCGTGCCCAGCATGGTGGTGACCGACAGCTTCTTTGCCCAGCTAAAAGCCATTTGGTCAGATGAAGATCTGGTGGAGCTATCGGCTTGGATTGGCTTTATGAACTTCTGGACTAAGGTGATTGCCGCCCTAGATGTGCCTTTGGATCCCGTCTTTGCCGAGCAGCTTCACGTCTCATGAACAACCGGCAAACTCCCCTCTCTCAGGGGGGTAAGGGATCCCGACCCAAACCCTCCACTAGGCCCAGTCGTCTCGCGTGCTAAAGCTGCGGTCGTACACCTGGCCGCGGGCATGGATCTGGCGGGTCTGGGCGAACAGCTCTTCTTCGCTCATGCCCCACTGTTCCAGGATCTGATCCAAATCCCGCTGCAGATCCCAGGCACCGGGGAAACCGTGGTAACGGATGCGCAAACGGGCGACTTCCGCCAGCACCCACTCGGAGAGGGGCCTCTCCTGGGCCTGCACCATCAGCTCATCGAGCACAGCCCGGTCGGTGGCATACTGCGGATGTTGCTGCTCTCTCCGGGATGGGCCATTCGAGGGTGAACGGGATACAGCCATCGGCCTCCCTCCTTTTTTCTCACTCTAGCTGAGTTCCCCTGGAGACTTTCAATATCGAGGATTGGGATCCCTGATGGCATGGGATCCCGAGAAGGCAGAAGAAAACCGCTATACTGCAAATGTTGCAGACTATAAACATTCTTCAGTTGCGGAGGCGGCGGCTATGCCCATGCCCATGATCGAGACCCGTACCGACCGGATGTTGCTCAACTTTGGGCCGCACCATCCCTCCATGCATGGGGTTTTGCGTTTGCTGGTCACCCTAGATGGCGAAAACATCGTCGATTGCGAACCGGTGATCGGCTACTTGCACCGCGGCATGGAAAAAATCGCCGAAAACCGCACGGTGGTGCAATACCTGCCCTACGTCTCCCGTTGGGACTACGGGGCCGGCATGTTCAACGAGGCCATCACCGTCAATGCCGTTGAGAAACTGGCCGGGATCAGCGTGCCCAGACGGGCCAGCTACCTGCGGGTGATCATGCTGGAGCTGACCCGCATCACCAACCACCTGCTTTGGTTTGGTCCCTTCTTGGCGGATTTGGGCGCCCAAACCCCCTTCCTCTACGCCATGCGGGAGCGGGAGTGGATCCTAGACTTGTTTGAAGCCGTCACCGGCATGCGCCTGATCAACAACAACTATTTCCGGGTAGGCGGCGTAGCAGTGGATTTGCCCTACGGCTGGACGGAAAAATGCCTAGACTTTTGTGAGTATTTCCTGCCCAAAGTGGATGAGTACGAACGGCTGGTGACCGACAACCCCATCTTCCGCCGACGGCTGGAAGGGGTGGGAGCCATCTCCAAGCAAGACGCCATCAACTGGGGTCTGTCGGGTCCCATGTTGCGGGCCTGCGGCGTCAACTGGGATCTGCGCAAAGTGGATCACTACGAGTGCTACGACGACTTCGACTGGGAGGTGGCCGTTTACCCCGAAGGGGATTGCCTGGCCCGCTATCGGGTGCGCATGAAAGAGATGCGCGAGTCCTGCAAGATCGTGCAGCAAGCCGTCAAGGCTTTGCCAGGAGGCCCCTTTGAAAACCTGGAAGCCAAGCGGATGCTGGAGGGGCCGAAGTCGGAGTGGAACAAAGGGGACTACCAGTTCATCAGCAAAAAGCCTTCCGCCAATTTCAAGATCCCCAAAGGGGAAGCCTACGTGCGGGTGGAGAGCGCTAAGGGGGAGCTGGGTATTTACATTGTTGGTGACGACAACGTCTGCCCGTGGCGCTGGAAGATCCGTCCCCCCGGCTTTGTCAATTTGCAGGTACTGCCTCAGTTGATTTGCGGCATGAAGGTAGCCGACATGATCGCCATCCTCGGCAGCATTGACATCATCATGGGCGAGGTGGATCGCTAGGAATCGCTAAGATACTTACGGAAAGCGAGGACAAAGGCGATGGCCTGGGCGATCTTGGTTCTGCCGCTGTTGATTGTGTCTGTCATTGCTGCGGTTATCGGCCCCAAGCAATGGGCTAAGTACCAAGAGGAAAGGCGCCGCCGCGCGGAAGAGCTATCTGATGCTCGCCTTCAGGCCATCATCCAGCAGGAGCTACGCCGCCGCAACCGTCCCCCCCAATCGGATCCCAACGGGAAAACTTAGCTACAGGGATCCCAAACCCTACCCAACCCGCCATCTCTAGGGAGCTACTCACCCCCATGACAAACGCTGGTATCGACCTACAACTTGGCTTCGAGACTGCCCTACAGAACCTAGGCTTGGGAGCAGGTGCAGCCCATGCCCTCTGGATGCCCCTGCCGATGTTGCTGCTGATCATCGCCGCCACCTTGGGGGTGATGGTCATGACTTGGCTGGAGCGCAAGATCTCGGCAGCAGCCCAACAGCGGATTGGCCCCAACATGGCTGGCCCTCAGGGGGTGCTGATCCCGATTGCCGACGGCATCAAGCTGCTGACCAAAGAAGATGTTCTGCCCATCTTGGCCGACCCAGTCTTGTTTACGCTGGGGCCGATATTGGTTTTCCTGCCCGTCTTTTTGTGCTACCTGGTGGTTCCCTTTGGCCAGAACCTATTGATCTCCAACATTGCCATTGGCGTGTTCTTCCTGATCGCCACCTCCAGCGTGCAACCCATCGGTTTGTTGATGTCGGGCTACGGTTCCAATAACAAGTACTCCTTGCTGGGTGGGCTACGCGCGGCAGCTCAATCGATCAGCTACGAACTGCCGCTGGCCCTGTCAGTGTTGGCCGTGGTGCTGATGAGCAACGGTCTGGACACGGTGGGGATCGTGGAACAGCAGAGTGGCCTGGGCATTCTGAGCTGGAACGTCTGGCGGCAGCCCATTGGCTTTGTCATTTTCCTGATCTCGGCTCTGGCGGAAACGGAGCGGATCCCGTTCGACTTGCCGGAAGCAGAAGAAGAGCTGGTAGCCGGTTACCAAACGGAGTACTCCGGCATGAAGTTTGCCCTCTTTTATCTGGGATCCTACGCCAACTTGCTGCTGGCTTCTCTGATTGCGGCAGTGCTGTACTTGGGGGGTTGGTCGTTTGTGGTGCCGGTGGAAACGATTGCTGCACTTGCCGGGATTCCTTTGGATAACCCTTTCTTGCAGATCGGCGCGGCGGCCTTAGGCATTGTCATGACGATGGTCAAAGCTTTTATCTTCATCTTCTTGGCCATCCTGCTGCGCTGGACCTTGCCGCGGGTGCGCATTGACCAACTGCTGGACTTGGGGTGGAAGTTTTTGCTGCCCGTATCCTTTGTTAACTTGCTGCTGACGGCAGCCCTAAAGCTCGCCTTCCCCACCTTTTTTGGGGGTTGAATGAGAAGTAAAGAGGCCAGAGAGGGAGAACATAGACCATGACTTTTCTAAAGCGTGTCAAAGAATATGTGGGCGATGCCTTCCGAGCCGCCAAGTACATCGGCCAAGGGATGGGGGTTGTCTTCGACCACATGGGCCGGCGCCCGGTAACCGTGCAATACCCCTTCGAAAAGCTGATCCCCTCTGAGCGCTTTCGGGGACGCATCCACTTCGAGTTCGACAAGTGCATTGCCTGCGAGATCTGTGTTCGAGTTTGCCCAATTGACCTGCCGGTGGTGGATTGGGCCTACAACCCAGAGCTGAAGAAAAAGGAGCTTTACAGCTACAGCATTGATTTCGGGGTGTGCATTTTCTGCGCCAATTGTGTGGAGTTTTGCCCCACCAACTGCCTCTCGGTAACCGAGGATTATGAGCTGGCCGCTTACGACCGCCATGACCTCAACTACCATCAGGTGGCGATGGGCCGTCTGCCCTCTAAGGTTACCGAAGACCCGATGGTGACCCCCTTGCGAGAATTTGCCTATCTGCCCAAAGGGGTAATCGATCCCCACGACTTGCCTGCTGGATCCCAGCGGGCTGGCAAACGACCGGAGGAGATTCTGGCGGAAATGAGAGCGGCCAAAGCTGCTAAGGAAGCCGAAGCGAAAGCAGCCAAGGCTGCTGCGGAATAGCGTGACATACTCCCGCACTCATGCTGACGCAAAGCGCTCCGCGCCGCTGTCCGCCACCCCTAGCCCCTTTCCCAGGGGATGTGACTGTTTGAACTTGTGGGACTGCCTTCCAGCATCGCCCGCTGCCGCAAGGTGATGGCCAGAAAAAGCGTCGAGGCCGCGAAGTTGGAGCTGTCCTTAGTGGGAAGGAGATGCCTGGGGCGCAGAAATAAGGTCTTCTGAACCCTGCGATCTGCAATCAAAGATCTGAGTATGAGTATAGGTGTGGTGTCCTAGTCTGAACCAAAATGGCCATACGTGGGCAGGGCAGATGGCTGCCAGCCTTGGCTAACTTCAGGGGAAGGAAAACGTAAACCTACCCGCCAAGCCAGGGGATGTGGCCAAGCCGCTAAAAGTCTGCGCGACGTTTCCGCTCTTGCGAACCGTTACGGTAAAGGGAATGGGAGCAGTTGATTGGGAGCAGCGCCGGAACAATCTCACCTCGATGAAGTATGGCCCTGAGGGCGGGGTGGAAGCCCAAAAGACATTCTCCACAGCATTTTGGGTTACGGCAACACAGTCGGCATTGGCATCCACATCCAGCCGTCCTCCAGAAGGGACAATTCGGTTGTTAAAAAACACGGTCTGCTGCGTGGGATCCGTAACATACAGGTCAAGGTCATCGATGGTGTTCCAACTCAAGGTGACTTGAATGGGGCCGGTGCCCAATACTGGGGGTGTCGGGGTAGGAGCTGGCGTTGGTGTTGGCGTTGGCGTCGGTGTTGGCGTGGGCGTTTCCGTCGGCGTCGGTGCAGGAGCTGGGATGGGCGCAGGTTCCCCAGTGACCCTCTGAGCAAAGTTTCCTTGGAAAGTATTGCCAGCCAGGTAGGCTGCGACTACCGCATCTGGGGTGCCGGGGGCCGCCTGAATTGCCACTCCTACGCCCTCGCCCCGAGCTAGGAACGTATTCCCGGAAATGGTGCGGGCCTGGGTTCCCTGCAAAATACGAATGCCGACACTGCCGGCTATCCTGCCCACGCCGATCCGGTTGGATTGAATGGATGGAATTGAGCCTGCCCCATCCAGCTGAATCCCGGTAGTGCCACTCGTACCTGCTTGCCGCGCCTGCAGTACCAAGCCGGCTCCAGCCGTGGGTGGATCCCCTTCGATTTGGTTGTTGCGGAAGATCCCGCCGGAGTTGTCACCATAGCGAACGGCCAAAGCCCCCAAAGCCTGCAGGAGAATTGTGTTGTTTTCAAGGATGGGATTGCTGCCCGGCACAGTGCCTATGCCCACCCCACCCGTTTTACTGACAATCGGCGAGACACGGCTGACCCGGCCATTCCCAGAGATCTGCACACAGGGATCCAAAAATTGCTGGCACAAAATCTCGGCCAATTGGTTCAAGGCTCCCTCTAGAACCGCAGCATTGCCGTTGACCAAGATGTTGGAGCGAGGGTCGTTGAGGGTGACCTTGCGCGGCTGAAAAGTGCCGTTGTTCACCTGCACCCGTCCACCCCCCAGCACCACATCTACCCCCTGCAGGCTGGTTTGGCTGGCTACAATCACGTCAAAGAGCCCGGTCAGGATCTCATAGGCGGTGGAGCTGGTGATGCGAATGCGACCGCCGTTGGTGCCATCGCCGCCATCCAGGGCCAGGTTGCTTTGCAAAGTTTCCCTGCCCGTCCCCAAAATCTCGATCAGCACCTCCAGGCCGGCTGTGGCAGTCTGAAGTCGCTGCGCCTCTGCAACTGCGTCTGCCAGCTTGGTAAAGGGGCCACTGGCCGGATCCACTCTCAGGATGATGGGCCCGCCACCTGGCGGAGGAAGAGGTGGAGAACTGCCGCCGCCACCCCCACAGCCGAGGGCAACCCCCGCCAACAGAGGCAGCAAGGCTGAACAGATCCCCCAACCAGATTTGGATACTCGGCCAAGCATAGGTGGAAAGCCCCTTACAAGCGCCTAGCGGTTAAGGTTGTTACAGCAACAAACAAGAGCAACAAACAACTGCCACGAGGTCAAAGTGCAGGTGGCCAAGTTGCGATCCAATGCCCTCAGCAAAAGCATCCTCTGATGGATCCTCTGTTTAGTCAAGGCTTCGCCAGGGATCCGCAATCAATCGGCAACAAAAATCTCAAAAATCTAGCGCTCTTCAGGTACTTCGAGGGTTCCGGCGAGGATGTCTTGCTTCACCGCTTCCACAGCAGCCACCAAATCCGCTGAGAGCAAGGCTTGGTTGTATTCATCCAGGGCATAGCCCACACCCTCGTTCTCCAGGCCAAAGGTTTGAATGCCGCCGACAAAGTTGCCTTAAAGTTGCCTTCCACCACGCTGCGAATCACTTCATAGGTGGCCATATCCACCCGCTTCAGCATCGAGGTGAGACCGTGGTTGAGGGTGGCAGGGTTGTTATCGGTATCCCCCAGGTAGTTTTGGTTAGCATCCACACCGATAAAGAACAGCGGACGGGTATCTCCGCTGCAGATGCTGGCATAATCGGCGGGTTTGGGCACTTCCGCAAAGGGATCTCGAATGAAACTCACCCCGGCGGGCAGCCCTGTAGGATGCTGTTGGGCCAGAGCAGCCCAAAGAGCAGCGAGGTAACATCATCTCCCGCCGTATCCGTGTCGATCAAAAAGCGTTGCACAGCCATACCCAGGCTAAGCCCAAATCAGGGTGACATCTTAACCTTTGCGGGCAGTCTCAGGGCAGCCGCTGAGCCGGTGTATCTTGAAAAGGGATCCCTGTAGACCAGAGTTGGCGATGTCCTTCTCCATCCGCTCCATTACACCACAACAGATGGCCCAACACCTACAGGATCCCGAGGCCGGCCCTCTGCAATTGATCGATGTGCGGGAACCGGCAGAGCTGGAGCTGGTGAATTTAAATGCCCTGGGCTTTCGCAACTACCCCTTGAGCCAGTACGAGGAATGGAGGGAACGGATCCTCACAGAGCTGGATCCAGATCAGCCAACTTTTGTGCTCTGTCATCATGGCCTCCGCTCTGCTCAGATGAGCCAGTGGCTACAGGCCAACGGGTTCACTCAGGTTCATAACATCAGCGGCGGCATTCACGCTTGGGCTTGTGAGGTGGATCCCTCCCTGCCCACCTATTGAGGTCACGGGCAAACCAGCACCATGTTCCCCATTCTTCATCTGCAGGGGGATCCCCAACAACGAGGCCAACAGTATGGATCCCAGGCGGCCCAACTCATTCGCCACAGCATTGCTAGGTCGTGTTGATCTTATGTTAGGATAGAGAGAATAATTTATAGAGGAAAGA
>NZ_JANSIB010000007.1:0-39947 GCF_047461895.1 Synechococcus sp. R55.8
AAAGCTCAGTAAATTCAGCAAAGTTCAGGGTTTTGGGGGTTAGAGGCATGCTCCTTTCAAGCCCTGCACCAACTATCGCCTATCGCTGTCCGGTCATCATCGCCATTCAGAACCAATCGAGCGGAAGCGTTGCCTAGCATTAGGTTTGCTCCTTGCCCCAGACCCGATGGGGAGCAAATGCGTTTGCGTTTGTGAAAGCATCGCGCAGCGATAACGCAAAGATAAGCTGGAGAAGATCAGCGAGCGGGCGTTCATGTCTTCAGAGCATTACAAGTTCGACCTTTTCTTGCGCTACCACCGAGAGCAAGCCCGGTGGGCGCGTCAACTGGCGGAGCGGCTGGATCGCGAGGGTTTCAAAGTCTGGTTTGACCGCTGGATGCTGCAGCCGGGGGATAACCGCAAGCTGGAGCTGCAACTGGCCATCGAACAATGCCGCTGGGTGGGAGTGGTGGCCTCTCCAGAGTTTGTTGCCGATCCCTGGCCAAGGGATGAGCTGTACAGCGGGTTTCCCCATGCCCCGGCACGACAAAACCAGCGCCTGCTGACGCTGCTGCACACCCCCACTGAGCTACCCCGCCCCCTGGAAGAGGCGCCCCTGCTGGATTTTACCGGTTCAGAAGAGGATCCGGTGCTGTTTGAGTACCGCGCCTTGGAGCTAATGCACTTTTTGGATCCCAGCTTCCCTGCCCCCGGGGATCTGCAGCGGTTCCGGCTGCAATACCGCCGCCGTGAGGGGAAAGAGTCCCTGGAAGATGAAGAGGTGCGGGGATTTCAGGCCTTTTTGCGGGCCATCCAGATGGCCATCCTGCGCATTGCCACAGGCGAAACCCCCTCCGCCACGCCAGAAGAAGGAGCGCGTCAGATCGCCATTTTGCAGTTCATTCAGCGGCTGTTTCAGTGGAACAGTGCCGACATCCAATTCGAGCGGGGGGAAGACTGGCGTCGCCGCGGCAACCTGACGGAAGCCCTGGCCGCCTACGACCGGGCTCTGAACATGGATCCCAACTTCGCCCTGGCTTGGAGCCGCCGTGGGGATGTGCTGGTGCAGCTGGCCCGCTACCGCGAGGCGGTGGACAGCTACAACGGATCCCTGAGCATCAACCCCTACGACGAAGAAACCCGGCTGCGCCTGGCCCTGATTCTGGGGCGCCTGGGGCAGTACAAGTCGGCGGTGGTTAACTACGACAAGGTGCTGGAGAGCAACCCGGAAGATGCTCTGGCCTGGCATAACCGCGGCATCCGCCTGCTGCAACTGAAGCGGTCTAAGCTGGCCCTGAACAGCCTGAACAAGGCGCTGCGCTACAACCCCAAACAGCCCCGCACCTGGCTGGCGCGTGGGATCGTGCTGCGGCGGCTGCGTCGGCCCAGCTCGGCAGCGGCCAGTTTTGCCCGGGTCTTGAAGCTCAACCCCAGAAGTGCGCGGGTTTGGCGCTACCAAGGCAATGCCCTCTTCCACTGCCACCGGCTGCGCTCGGCTGTCGAGTGTTACAAGCGCTCGCTGCGGCTGCGTCGCCGGGATCCCATAACCCTGCACAACTTGGGGGTGGCCCTGCTGCGCTTGGGGCAGTATCGGCTGGCCAGCAAGGCCCTAGAACGCGCCCTGCGCTACGATGCCGACAACTACAAAAGCTGGTACGCCCGCGGTGTGGCCTTCCAGAAATTGGGCTACCTGAAAGAAGCCTGTATCCACTTCGAGGAAGCCCTCAAGATCAAGCCGGAGCACTTTCCAGCCCGCTATGCCTTGGCGGTAGCTCAGCAGGAGCTGGGGCAATATGAGACCAGCCTACGGCATTTCCAGCGCTTGGTGCAGCAGCGTCCCGGCAGTTCTGCCTGCTGGTTTGGCCAGATCACCGGCCTGCGGCGCCTGGGCCGGCTGGAAGAAGCCCGTGCCGCCTGCCAGCAGATGATCCACCTCAACGAACGGGATCCCTGGGGCTGGTTTGCCCTGGGGTTGATCTACAGCGAGCTGAGGGATCCCGAACAAGCTGTGCAAGCCTACTCGCGGGTTTTGCAGCTCACCCCAGAAGATGCTGTGGCCCTCAACAACCGCGCCTGGGAAGCCTTGAAATTGGGGAAGCTGGAACCTGCCCTGGCAGACGCCCAACAGGCCACGCACCTGGATCCGCAGCGGCCCGCCTTTTGGCATACCCTGGGGCTGATTCAACTGCGGGCCGGCCAGCGAGCAGCCGCCCAAGCCAGCTTGCAGCGCTGTCTGGAGCTGGATCCGCAATTTCAGCCGGCCCAAGCCGCCCTGCAGGACTTGGCCCAGGAAGACTCGGCCTCGCCGGCGGGAACAGCTCTGCCGGATTTGGAAACCCTCACTCCCCAACCGCAGCCGGTTGACCCCAACCCCTAGCAGGATCCCCTGGGCTTTCAGACCCCAAGGACAATGCCTGCAGCAGGCAGACGGGAGCAGAACATGCCACACTGGATCCCGCCCCCCAGGACCGACACGCATGGATCCCTATCTGATCCCTGTCAAGCTTCCCCACAGCTCCTACGATATTCTCCTCCAGTCTGCCGAAGGCCCCCCTGGCCACAGCCTCATCCAGCTGGGATCCCAAATGCGAGCTAGAGGGCTTTCCGGCAAGGCTCTGGTGGTGAGCCATCCCGGCATTGCCAAACACTTTGCCGAGAAGTTGCTGCAGGGGCTGCAACAAGCGGGGTTTGCCGCCCACCTCTGCCTATTGCCTGCCGGCGAACGCTACAAAACCCTGCGCTCGGTGGCCAAGATCTACGACGCCGCCCTAGCCTTTGGCCTGGAGCGCTCCTCCACCTTGGTGGCTCTAGGAGGGGGGGTCATTGGCGACATGGTGGGGTTTGCCGCCGCCACCTGGCTGCGCGGGATCCCTTTTGTGCAGGTGCCCACCTCACTTTTGGCCATGGTGGATGCGGCCATTGGTGGCAAGACCGGTGTCAACCATCCCCAGGGGAAAAACTTGATCGGGGCGTTTTATCAGCCGCGCCTGGTGTGGATTGACCCGACGGTGCTGAAAACTCTGCCCCCACGGGAGTTTACTTCGGCTTTGGCAGAGGTGATCAAATACGGCGTGATTCAGGCTGCCGATGTGTTTGAGTTTTTGGAAGATCGACCCCAACTGAGCCGCTATACCGACTTTACTCCCGCAGACTTGCACTACCTGCTGCGCCGCTGTGCCGAGTGCAAAGCCTGGGTGGTGCAGCAGGACGAGAAAGAAGCGGGCCTGCGGGCCATCCTCAACTACGGCCACACCCTCGGCCATGCCCTGGAAACGGCCACCCACTACCGCCGCTACCTGCACGGAGAAGCCGTCGCCATCGGCATGGTGGCTGCCGGGGAGATCGCCCGCCGCCTGGGGTGGTGGAGCGCTGCTGAAGCCGAACGGCAACGACGCCTGATCGAGAAAGCAGGACTGCCCAGCCGGTGGCCGGCCGGGATCCCTTGGGAGGCAGTGCTGCAGGCAATGCAGGCCGACAAGAAAGTCAAACAGGGGCGGATTCGCTTCGTTCTGCCCCGCCGCATCGGCCAGGCCGAGCTGACCGATCAAGTCGAGCTGGCAGAGGTGCAGGCTGCTTTGGCCTCGATTACAGCCACCTCTGGAACCCTAGAATTAGGAAAACCTAAGGACAAGAAAGCATGGCACGGCAACAACGGGTAGCCATCTTGGGAGCAACAGGAGCAGTAGGGACGGAGCTGCTGACGCTATTGGAAGAGCGCCACTTTCCTGTAGCCGACCTCAAGCTTTTGGCCTCGCCCCGTTCAGCGGGCACTTATTTGACCTTCAAGGGGGAGCGGATCCCGGTGGAACCAGTTTCAGAAGCGGCCTTCCGGGGCCTGGATCTGGTGCTGGCCTCTGCCGGAGCAAGTGTTTCCAAAGCCTGGGCCAGAACCATCGTCGAGGCGGGGGCGGTGCTGATTGACAACTCCAGCGCCTTTCGCCTGGATCCCAATGTTCCGCTAGTGGTGCCGGAGGTCAACCCCCAGGAAGCCTTCCGTCACCAAGGGATCATTGCCAATCCCAACTGCACCACCATCCTAATGTGCGTGGCCATCTACCCCCTGCATCGCCACATTCCCCTGCGCCGCGTGGTGGCCGCCACCTATCAATCGGCCAGTGGGGCCGGGGCCCGCGCCATGGTGGAGCTGCAAGAGCAAACCCGCGCCTACCTCCAGGGGCAGCCGTTGCAGCCCCAGGTGTTCCCTTACCCCATTGCCTTCAACCTCTTCCTCCACAACAGCCCCCTGCAAGAGAACGGCTACTGCCAGGAAGAGATGAAAATGGTCAACGAATCCCGCAAGATTATGGGATCCCCCAACCTGCGGCTGACAGCTACCTGTGTGCGGGTGCCGGTGCTACGTACCCACGCCGAGGCCCTCAACCTGGAGTTTGAACAGCCCTTCCCCGTGGAAAAAGCCCGGCAAATCCTGGCCCAGGCCCCTGGGGTGGTGCTCATTGAAGATTGGCAGCAGAACCGCTTTCCCATGCCCATCGACGTGGCCGGCAAGGACGCAGTGGCGGTGGGCCGCATCCGCCAGGACATCTCCGAGCCCAAGGCCCTGGAGCTGTGGCTGTGCGGGGATCAGATCCGCAAAGGAGCAGCCCTCAACGCCGTTCAAATTGCCGAGCTGCTTTTGAAGGACTAATTCACCACAACCGTCCAGGTTACCGGTCCTGCTGTGGCAGGGGCGGCCTGAGCGTTGGTCAATGTTACTGGGGAGTTGGGGTAGGTGTAGGTGCCGGGTGAGGTCAGAGGTCCCGTTTGGACAGGGATGGTCACTGTGCAGGTTGCGCCGACAGCCACTTGTCCTCCGGTGAATTGAATGGTGTTCCCACCCACCGACGCTGTGAGGGTAGCTCCAGCACCACAGGAAGCAGGTAAGGGAGGAGGTGCACCAGGCCCTACGGTTAAAGGCGGCGCTCCCGGCAAGGTGTGGTTAAAGGCCAAGCCCGTCAATGGAATGGCAGCGTTGTTGGTTATTGTAAACGTCAGAGTTCCATTCCCGGTAACGGGAGCTGGGCCGATTGGGCCAAGCGGGTTGGGAGCAAAGGCCATGGTAAAGGTGGGAGCTGGCACCGTTACCGTTAAGTTGATAGCCGCAGCGGTGGCATTAGGCGCTTGGTTGCTGCTCAGGGTTACCGCGGGGCTGGTCAGGGATCCCGCTGTCGTGGCTGTAACCTGAAGATCCAGGCTGATGGTGCAGCTAGCGTTGGCTGCCAATGAGCCGTTGACCAGCAAGATGGAAGTTGCTCCTGGTGCAGCTGCCAGCGTCCCGCCACAGCCGTTGTTGAGGTTGTTGGGAGTGGCAACGATCAAGCCGGCAGGCAAGGTGTCGGAAAAAGCTAGACCAGTCAGGGGCAGGGCAGCGGTGTTGGTAATCGTGTAGGTCAGGGTTGTTTTGGCAGTGGGGCCAGCAGCCACCGAGGTAGGACTAAATGCCTTGGTAAAAGTCGGGGCACCCGGTGTGGGCGTAGGTGTCGGGGTTGGGGTGGGTGTTGGAGTTGGGGTCGGTGTGAGTGTCGGTGTAGGTGTCGGCGTGGGCAATATCGTCCCGCTGCTTCCGCCGCCACCGCAGCCGGTCAGCCCCAGACAGGCCGCCCCTAGACTCAAAGCCAAAAGGTTTGTAACTGCTTTTTTCTGCATCGCTTTTTCACTCCTCATCATCAGACTTGACTTTAGTTTTCTTTAGTTTTTGTCGACCCGCCTTACTAAAGTATAGCCTGGTCAAATTGCTGCTTAGGATGCTTCTGCGCCCACGCAATCTACCACTGTTGGGAATAAACCTTGCCTCAGATGGCAAGCTCCAACTGGGGAATAGAGCCTTCAGACTTGCTCTTGTGTACCTTGCTCATAAACACAAAATCTGGCGCTCCAAGCCAACTTTCAGAACCTCGCCTATGCCGCTTGGGCCAGCAATGTTCACACAGTGTTCGTAGACGGGATCCCGATCACCGAGGCCGGTCAAAGTACCCGCATCTCAGAGGTCGAAGCGTTGGCAGCCATTCAGGCTCAAACGGAAGATCTACTGCGCTGTCGAGAGCCTTTCAAAGCAACCCTAACTCCGGTGGTGGGCTAGCCATAGCAGGGGATCTGCCATTCCGGTTGGCCACAAACCGCACACAATGTCGCAAAAGGAGGAGAATTGAGAAGCATTCGGCCTTTGTGGAGAGGGGCTTGTGCATCCAATTGGGATGGGATCCCTGGCTAGCTTTATCGCCGGCTTGGCGACAGGGCTGGGGGCTTTGCCGGCCCTTTTTCTTCCCTCGCTCTCCGAAAGGGTACAAGGGATCCTGCTGGGATTTGGGGGTGGGGTGATGCTGGCGGCCACCTCGTTTTCGCTGGTGGTGCCGGGCACCGAGGCAGCCATGGCGCTGGGGTATTCCCAGTTTGGAGCGGCTGTGGTGATGGTGGCAGGCCTGTTGTTGGGGGCGATCTTCCTGGAGAGTGCCCACCGCTTTTTTCCCCACGAGCACTTTTTCAAAGGGGTTGAAGGGGAGAACCGCGCCCATTTGAAGCGGATTTGGCTGTTCATCATTGCCATTGCCCTGCACAATTTCCCGGAAGGACTGGCGGTGGGAGTGGGTTTCGCTACCGGCCAAGTCGGCGATGGGTTGGCGTTGGCGTTGGGGATCGGCTTGCAGAACATTCCAGAGGGGCTGGTGGTGGCTTTGTCGCTGGCAAGCCAAGGGTATTCGCGGCGGTTTGCTTTTGGCATCGCCCTGCTGACCGGACTGGTGGAGCCCATCGGCGGGATCCTGGGAGCAACGGTGGTCTCTCTGGCGCAGCCCCTACTACCCTGGGGCATGGCTTTTGCGGCAGGGGCGATGTTGTTTGTCATTTCCGATGAGATCATCCCTGAGTCGCACCGGCAGGGGTTGGAGCGGGAGGGCACCTTTGGGGTCATCAGTGGGTTTGTGGTGATGATGTTGCTGGATATCACCTTGGGCTAGCAAGGGATCCCGTCGCGAAGTGGAACGGAGTTTTATTTTTTTATGTTGAGTAACGAACCCTTTTTGTGGCGAGGAGCAGGGGAACACGCCTGTCTGCTGCTACATGGATTGGGGGGCGGTGTTTACGAGTTGCAGTGGCTGGCAGAGCGGCTGTTGGCGGCTGGCTTGACAGTGCAGGGATTTAACTATCCCGGCCATGACAGTGCTCCGCATCGCTTACACGACCGCCGGTCTGCCCACATGCCCCCTTCCCGCTGGACGGAGTGGTACGGGCGGGCTTTGGAGCATTACCTGGCTTTGCGGCAGGAGTACCCGCGCGTTTCCTTGGTGGGCTTTTCCACCGGCTGTCTGCTGGCTTTGCACCTGGCTTTTGCCCATCCTGTTTACAAATTGGTGCTGCTGGCGCCATTTTTCGCCATTCGCCACCGCTGGTACTATCTTTTTCGCCCAGAGCAGTACCTGAACAGCCTGGGGTGGTTGTTGGAGGATGTCCCCCGCTTCCATCTGCCCATTCGGGACGGGGATGTCCGCGCTTTGGCGGAAAAGGTAGCCTATTTTCGCAGCTTCAATCTGTCGGCGGTGCGCAGCGCTCTGGAGCTGATCGAGCGGGTCAAGGGAGAGGTGGCCGGCATTCGGGTTCCCACTCTGATCCTGCAATCTCGCCAAGATACAGTAGTGGATCCTGAACAGGCAGCGTGGCTCTATCAAGAGCTGGGATCCGAGGAGAAGATCTTGTCTTGGCTGGAGCACTCCGACCACATCCTCACTTTGGACGGGGAGCGGGAAACGGTGTTTGCCCAGGTTTGCGCCTTTCTCAAACGGGATCCCTCTGCGCCCGGATCAGCGTAACCCGCTGCCAAGCACCGCGGGCATCGTAGTCCCGGATCAAACGCAAGAGACAGTGGCAGTCTTCCGGCTGCGGAAACCAGCTCAGGCTTACCGAAAAGCTGCGATCCCGCTGGGCAGTGGGGATGGGCAAGGGATCCGGCCCGCCAATCCACAGCCCCCCCGGCAAGGGATCCCAGTTGCTCAACCACTCTGCCCCCGAGCAGTCCACCTCGGTTTCGGCAAACCGGCCCTCGGCAACCGCAAAGCTCTGGGCGATCCCCCGCCATCTCCCCTGGAGGCAGGCTCTCAGCTGCTCTCTGCTCAGGGGTGCACAGTCTGCAACGGGATCCAAAGCTTGGCCGCGCCGCTCCAGGATCGCGGTTACCTCTACCAGACGACCTTGGGCATCCCACTGTTGCACCAGCCGCGCCTTGCGATCCCCCCAGAGAAAGCCCTGCTCGACGGCAAAATCACTAAACGGCGCCAGCTGCAGCCGCCCATTGGAAAAAGATCCATCGGGGAAAAAGCGCAATCCCGGCGAGAAATCCTGGTAGACCCAGCTCTGGGAGCTTTCGGGAGTGGGGGATCCCTGTAGGGGGTAGTAGGCGTTGGTTTGGCGGATCGCGCTCCCTGCCGCCGGACTTCCTGAAGAAGAGGATGGAGCCAAGGCCTCAAAGGTGATGAGGCTGCGCTTTTGGCCCCCCAGCTCCCAGCCGCCGGCGGTGGGTCGATAGTTGGAGAAGAGGCCGTGCCACACTCCCAGGTGGAGAGCCAGACATTGTTTTTGGGTTTTCATGAAGCAATGTGAAGCTAAGATTGTGAGGACGTAACGCTGGAGAGCAAGACCTATGGGGAAGAAGCTCCGAGGTGGCATTTTACTGATTTTGGGGTTTATGCTGTCTCCCCTTTCCTGGTGGAATGACTTGTTTTTCAATCTGCCGATTGCCTATGGGTTGGGCTACCTGTGTAGCCTGTGGTAGCCACAGTGGTTTTTGGGCGGAACCCTCGTGGGGTACTGGCTCTCCAACTTGATGGGCATTCTCATGATGCAGTTTGGCGCTACGGATGTCGTCGAGAAAGGCGAGAAACCCCGCAATATGAAACGCGATCTCTTGATTGGGCTGGCTTCTTCTACCGCCTATACTTCGGCAATTGTTGGGCTGCTTCAGTTTCACCTCGTCGATATCAGCGCCATCTTCCCCATTTCTTAACCCTATGCCGCTGGCAATTTTCTGGGCAACTTTAGTCGAAGGGATCCTCGCTTTTGTTGCCACCCATATCGACGACTTTTTCTTGCTGGTTCTGTTGTTTGCCCAGGCGCAGCTGCAACCCCTGTGGAAGGGCTGGCACATTTGGCTGGGAGGCTACTTGGGCTTGGCAGGGTTGATCCTGCTCAGCTCTCTGGGATACCTGGGGGGCCTGCTGTTGCCGCCACCTGCGATTGGGCTGCTGGGGTTGATCCCGATTGCGGTAGGCGGTTGGAAATTGTGGCAACCTGAGCTGGAAGAAGCCCTGGAAGAAGAGCTGGAAGAACTGCAAGAGCGCCCAACCCAAAAGGCTTGGTCAGTTTTTTGCCCCCACCAGCCCTGATGTCCATGCTCCTCACCTTTGCCAATGGTGGAGATAATGTCAGCCTGTACGTTCCTCTGTTTGCCGGCAGCACCCCTCTCCGGTTGGCCCTTTTTTCCACGATCTTTTTTCTGATGAAGGGATTGTGGTTTGCAATGGCTCAAAAACTGACGATGCAGCCTGCAGTGGCGAAGGTTTTAACGGAACGGACAGAACACTGGGTGCCCTGGATTCTGGTGGGTTTGGGGGTGTGGATCCTGTTCAAAAATGAGACTTGGAGATGGCTTTTGTCTTAGACTCTGGCCGGGATTTGTTCGTGATAGCGGGACGGGATTCTTTCGAGTTCTAGTCGTTGTGTCGGTCTAGAGAGGGATCCCAGTCCAGATCTTCGTGGCGGTGCTCCCGTTCCCAGCGATGCACCCAGTCCCAGATGCGATAGTGCTGCTCGGCGGTGAGTTGCTTGGGATCCTGGGCCAAAGCGGCAGCCTCTTCCGGGGTGAGCAAAGCAGCCAGGCTGCCGATCTCCACCAAATAGCGGCGTTCTTCCGCAGTGGTGTGGGACTGATTGAGCCGTTGAATTAAACGACGTAAGGTGGCTACATCTTGACTCATAAGCCGATAGGAAAGAATCGACGAGCATCTAAGCTGGTAAGAACAGTTTAAGAGCAGAATCATCAAAATCGCCAAAAGAAAACAGTCCAAATTGTCTGCCCAATGCTCCTCTAATCCTCAAAGGATCCCAGAATGCGCACTTCCGGCTCCAAAAGCACCGACCATTGTTGATAGACCTTTTCCTGGGCCAAGCGAATCAAGCGGTAAATGTCCTTGGCACTCGCCTGATGGCAATTGAGGATGAAGTTGGCATGGCGCTCTGAAATTTGGGCCCCACCGATGCGGTACCCCTTCAAGCCGACCTGCTCGATTAGCCAGCCGGCAGGGTGAGACTCTGGGTTGCGAAAGACGCTGCCACAACTGGGCAAATGATAGGGCTGAGAGCTTAGGCGTTGGTTGAGGTAGCGCTGGGTTTCCCACTGCACCTGGGACGGATCCCTGCTTGGGATCAACTGCAGCGTCGCTCCTGTCACCGTCCAGGGGGAGTCCTGTAGGCGAGAGCGGCGATAGCCAAATTGCAGATCGGCAGGTTCTAGGCGGCAGGGCTCTTGTTCCTCGTCCAAAATCTGCACTTCCACCAGCACATCCGCCATGGCGCGTCCGTGGGCACCGGCATTCATCACCACGGCTCCCCCTAGCGTGCCAGGGATCCCGATGGCCCACTCCAACCCACTCCAGCCTTGCCTGGCGGCGGCCCGCGACAGATTGACCAAAGGCTCTCCGGCAGCGGCCCACATTCTCCCCCCTTCCAGCAGTTGGATCCCCCGCAAACGGCGAGTGCCGATCACCAGCCCCTTCAACCCCGCATCGCTGATGAGCAGATTGCTGCCTGCCCCTAACAGCGTCGTGGGGATCCCTTCTGCTCGCGCCCAAGCCAAACACTGCTGCAGCTCCAGATGGCTACGGGGCTCACAATACCACTCCGCTTTGCCGCCCACGCGAAAGGTGGTCAGAGGAGCCAACGGGATCCCCGATTGAATTCGTCCAGATAGCAGAGCCGCCGGCCCGCGGGGGAGAAGCCTGTCTTCAGCGGTAAGACTTGCCGCCTCAGACTCACAGGAACCATCCCGCTGAGGCACCACCGGAGCCGTCGTCATGATTCAATACCTCAGAAGCAGCTATCTTTTCAGCTGAAGTTTGGATTTTTGGCTTGCCCAGGCTGTTCCCTCACCTGAGCCGCATATGCCCGCATCGTAGCGATTATCTGCTGATTTAGGTCCCCTGCGCCCAAAAAAACGGCGAGATCTCCAGGCTGCAGGACGGACGGCAACACCTCCGGCAATCGCGGCAAAGACGACACATAGCGCACATGGGGATGGTGCTCCGCCACCGCCACGGCCAAGCGCAAGCTGTTGTCGGAACCCTCAGGCGCCGGCTCTCCCGCTCCATACGTAGGCACGATCACCACCACGTCCGCCTCCCCAAAGCAGCGGGCAAAATCCTGGAACAAGGCAGCCAAACGGCTGTGGCGATGAGGCTGAAACACGGCCACCACCCGCCGCTGCTGTAGCCGTGCTGCCTGCAGGGTGGCTCGAATCTCGCTGGGATGATGGGCATAGTCGTCGATAAAGGTGACTCCACCCACTTCCCCCTTGTGCTCAAAGCGGCGATGCGCCCCCCGAAATTGCGCCAAAGCTGAGGCAATCACCGCAAACTCCAAGCCCAACTGTCGCCCAACGGCAACCGCCGCCAGGGCATTGCTGAGGTTGTGGGATCCCAACACCTGTAGGCGAAGCTGTCCGAGGAGGGATCCCTTTTCCCAGATCTCAGCGCAGGTGAAACTGGCAGTGTAGAGGATTTGGCGAGCTTGGTACTGGGCTTGGGGATGACCGGTCAGGCTGTAGCCCACATCCACCCTCAGGTGAGCCGCCACGTTGGGACAGTCCAGGCAGGCCACCAGCGTTTGGCTCTGCTGCCCATACTGTTGAAAAGCCCGGATCACCTGCCCCAAATCGGCGTAGTGATCGGGGTGATCCAGCTCAATGTTGGTGATCACCCCAATCTTGGGATAGAGCCGCACCAGGGATCCATCCGACTCATCCACCTCGGCCACCCAATACTCCCCCTTGCCCAGACGGGCATTGCCATCCCAGGCATCCACTTCCCCGCCGATAATCAAGGTGGGATCCCAGCCCGCCGAGAGCAACACATAGCCGATCATGCTGCTGGTGGTGGTTTTGCCGTGAGTGCCGGCCACCCCAATGCCAGAGCGACGGTTAAACAGAGCCGCCAACAAGTCTGCCCGGTGCCAAACCGTCAATCCCTTGCCCAGGGCAGCAGCCAATTCTGGATTGGTGGGGCGAATGGCGCTGGAATAGACCACCTGGGGATCCCCGACCAACCCCTCCAAGCTGTGGCCCTGAAAGAAGCGCACCCCCAAAGCTTCCAGGCGGCGGGTACGGCCATTGGCGACAATGTCGGATCCGGAAACGCGAAACCCTTGTTTAGCCAGGATATAGGCCAGGGCCGACATCCCCACTCCACCAATGCCCACAAAGTGATAGGTGGAAAGCAAGGGATCTAGGGGATCCAAATGCAGGGGCGGAGGCTGAGACCGAACCGGCAACGGCGGGATGGGATCCCCTCCTCCAACTGTTTCCACCATCGCAACTCCACCCCACTCCTAAAACCGCCACACTCCAAAAAAAGGACTGCGTTCTGCTGACTACAAACAGGTTCGAACAGGCCACATCATATCAGGAATCCCCAGAGCTAGGTAGGCTGCGCCCCACCGGTTGCCGTGATCTGCCGGCACCTTGGGGAACCCACAGGGGGTGAAAATACGGTGAGCACAAGCAACACAGAATACAGCTGGACATTTTCATCCCAAAAACTTTACACTTATTTAAGAAAAGGAGGCGGCGTTTGTCGTCTGCAAAGCCACAGCGGGTAAAAGGCCATGAACCCACGAGCGCTTTGGTCGCTGGCAGGAGTCGGGCTGCTTGGTTGTGCCGGTCTGGCATGGCTGGGATTGAGCCAACAGGGAGCCACACAGTCGGTATCGGCAAGTGCAGAGGCAACGGTGGAAATGCGGCTGCCTCCGCAAGTTGGTGCTTTGGGTCGCCTGGAGCCGGAGGGGGAAGTGCTGCGCATTGCCGGTTTCCCCGGAGAACGGCTGGGAGAGCTGCTGGTGGCCGAGGGGGATCGCGTGGTGGCAGGCCAAGTGCTGGCCCGCTTGGAAAGCTACGCCGAGCGGTTGGCGGAGCGAGAGTACGCTGCCGCCCAACTTCAAGAGGCCCGCGCCCGGTTGCAGGCCGAGACCCGTTTCAGTCAGGCCCAAATCCAAGAGGCACGCACCCGCCTCAGCCGTCTGGACGAGCCGCAACAGATGCAAATCCGCTCCCAGGAAGCGGTGGTGGAACGTATCCGGGCAGAACTGGCCGATGCCGAGGCCAATCTGGCCCGCTTTCAGGAGCTCTGGCAGGAAGGAGCAATCTCGCAACAAGAGCTGGATCAACGCCGGCTGCTGGTGCGGCAACGACAGGAGGACTTGCGGGCTGCCGAAGCCACCCTGAGCCAACTGCGCCTGGCCCGTGAGCGGGATCTGCTCAATGCCCAAGCCCAAGTCCAAGCTGCCGAGGCGGGACTGAGTCTGGCCCAAGCCCAAGTCCAACTGGGATCCCTGGCCCGCAATCTGGAACTGGCAGAAGCTCGCCTAGAGCGCACCCTCATCCGCGCTCCCCGTGCTGGACAGGTGCTCAAGATCCACACCCGCCCTGGAGAGGTCATCCCCGCCGGCGAGGGCATTCTCGAGCTGGGCAACACTGACCAAATGATGGTGGTGGCCGAGGTCTACGAAACAGACATCTTGCGGGTTCGGCCAGGCCAGCAGGCCACCATTAGCAACCGCGCTCTGCCAGAAACCCTGCAGGGCCGAGTGGAGCGGGTAGGCCTGCAGATTGGCAAGAAAGATGTGCTCAACACCGACCCAGCTGCCGATGTGGATGCCCGCGTGGTGGAAGTGTATATCCGCCTGGATCCGGAGAGCAGCGCCCGCGTGGCTGGCCTGACCAACCTGCAGGTGAATGTGGCCATCGATGTCGAGGGGTAGGCTCAGCCCATGTACAGCCTGTTCAGTGTGGCTTTTATCGCCCATCGGATCCCGTTGGCCTGGCTGCAGTTGACGCGGGAGAAGATCCGCCTGCTGGTGGCCCTGGCGGGCATTGCCTTTGCTTGCATCTTGATGTTCATGCAGTTGGGCTTCCAGGATAGCTTGCTGGAAAGTGCCATCCGCTTCCACGTGGCCCTGAAGGGAGAGATCTTCCTGGTCAGCCCTCAGTCCAACGCCCTGATTGCCATGAACACCTTCTCCCAGCGGCGGCTGTATCAGGCTCTGGGCTTTGAGGGGGTGCGGGCCATCTCACCCGTTTATGTGGGCTTTGCCCTCTGGAAAAACCCGGAGACCCGCCGTACCCGCAGCATTTTCGTGGTGGGAGTGGATCCCTCGGCTGATCTGTTGGACTTGCCGGAACTGACGCCGGACAAGCTGGAAGAGATCAAAAAGGCGGACGTGGTGCTTTTTGACCGCCGCTCCCGCAGCGAGTTTGGCCCCATCCCAGAGTGGTTTGAGTCCGGGCGAGAGGTGGTTACTGAGGTGGGAAACCGCCGCGTCCAGGTGGGGGGCCTGTTTGAGATGGGGGCCACCTTTGGAGCCGACGGCACCATTCTCACCAGCGATCTCAATTTCCTGCGCATTTTTCCGCAGCGGGGGCGCGGCCTGGTGGATATCGGCGTGGTGCAACTCCAGCCGGGTGTGGATCCGGATCCCTTGGTGCGGCAGATGCGGGCTTTGCTGCCGGAAGATGTGCGGGTGCTCTCACGGGCGGAGTTTATCGATATGGAGCAAACCTACTGGGAAGAGGGCACAGCCATCGGCTTTATTTTCGGCCTGGGGGTGGGCATGGGCTTTATTGTCGGCATTGTGATTGTCTATCAAATTCTCTACACCGATGTGTCAGATCACCTGGCGGAATATGCCACTCTCAAAGCCATGGGCTATACCGATACCTACCTGCTGGGAGTGGTATTTCAAGAGGCGATCCTGCTGGCCGGATTGGGGTACATTCCTGCCTTTGCCCTGTCGGTTTTGCTCTACGATTTGACGGCCAATGCCACGTTGCTGCCTATTGCCATGACCTTCAACCGGGCAGTGCTGGTGCTGGGGCTGGCGGTGAGCATGTGTTTCATCTCAGGAGCGATTGCCGTGCGACGGCTGCGGGCAGCCGATCCTGCCGACATTTTCTAGAGTTTTGGCTGTGGGCAGGGCGCCGGGGCGTTGGTAAGTCAATAGTCTGCCAAAGGGGATCGGATGGATGGTGAAGGGTTTGAGCTAGGCTGTCTAAAAACTGCTGGGATCCTCATCAACGCTCTCCGGCCAAAGGTTTCTAAATGGTCTCATCTCAACGCTCCAAATGACGGCCTAAGTGGTCAATGAGTTGTCAACGCAAAGTTTTGAGATTTTGAGTTTCCTATGCTGACTCCTCTTCTCGATCAAGCTGCCCTTGCTTCTGCCCAGAATGCCGTTGAGCCGGTGGTGAAAGCCGAAGGTGTAAACCACTATTTCGGCGAGGGATCCCTGCGCAAGCAGATTCTCTTCGACATTAGCTTTGCCCTGCAGCCAGGGGAGATCGTGCTGCTGACTGGCCCTTCCGGCTCCGGCAAAACCACCCTGCTGACGCTGCTGGGGGCCTTGCGCTCAGTGCAGGAGGGCAGCTTGCGGGTGTTGGGACAGGAGCTGCGGGGAGCTCAGCCCAGTACTCTCATTCAAATCCGCCGCCAGGTCGGGTACATTTTCCAGGCCCATAACCTGCTGCGATCCCTGACGGCAGCCCAAAACGTGCGCATGGCCCTGGAGCTGCACAACGGCCTCTCTCCTCAGGAAGCCCAGCAGCGAGCGGAAGCAATGCTGGCGGCGGTGGGCCTGGGGGATCGCGTCCACTACTACCCGGAACAGCTTTCCGGCGGACAAAAGCAGCGGGTGGCCATTGCCCGCGCCTTGGTTAGCCATCCCAAGCTGGTGCTGGCGGACGAGCCCACGGCAGCCCTAGATAGTAAGTCGGGCCGCGAGGTGGTGACCCTGATGGAGAAGCTGGCGCGGGAGCAGGGCTGCACCATCCTCATGGTGACCCACGACAACCGCATCCTGGACATCGCGGATCGGGTGCTGCACATGGAGGATGGCCGGCTGGAGAGCCAAGGGGTTGCCTAGCTTTGCCCAGAGCAGGCGTGGCGGCGGTACCAGTCGATGGTGCGCTGCAGCCCTTCCCGCAAGCCGACTTTGGCCACAAAACCCATCCTCTCTCGGGCCTTGGAGACATCCAGACAGCGGCGGGGTTGGCCGTTGGGCTTGTCCGTTTGCCAGCGGATCTCTCCCCGGAACTCCATCAGCTCGCAGATGAGGGCAATCAGATCCCGGATGGAGATCTCTTCGCCGGTGCCCAGGTTCAAGGGATCCGCCCCGTTGTAGAGCTGGGTGGCCATGACAATGCCGCGGGCCGCATCTTCAGCGTAGAAAAACTCGCGGGTGGGGCTGCCATCCCCCCACACTTCGACGTAGTTTTGGCCCCGTTGCTGCGCTTCGTGCACTTTGCGGATCAAGGCTGGGATGACGTGGGAGCTTTCGGGGTCGAAGTTGTCCATGGGGCCGTAGAGGTTCACCGGCAGGAGGTAGATGCCGTTGAAGCCGTACTGCTGCCGGTAGGCCTGCAGCTGCACCAGCAGGGCTTTCTTGGCGATGCCGTAGGGGGCGTTGGTCTCTTCCGGGTAGCCGTTCCAGAGATCCTCTTCCTTGAAGGGGACGGGGGTAAACTTGGGGTAGGCGCAGATGGTGCCCACGCAGACAAACTTCTCCACCCCGGCCAGGTAGGCGGCGTGGATGAGCTGGGATCCCATGATGAGGTTGTCGTAGAAGAGTTCTGCCGGCTTGGCTTGGTTGAGGCCGATGCCACCCACGTGGGCGGCCAAATGGATGACGATATCTTGCCCTTGCACCACCTCTTGGCAGACTTCCCAACGGCGCAGATCCTGGGTGCGGGAGCGCGGGATGCGCACCTGCTCCGGCTTTACCCCCAGCACCTGCAACTGTTGCAGCACATGTTTGCCCAAAAAGCCGCTGCCCCCTGTGAGCAAAATGCGCTTCTGGCTGAGATCGACGGAGCTGGGCAAGCTGTTGGGCATAGATCCGACGCAGAGAACTTCCGGCTTTCATTATGCTGCAGACGGGATAGCCGTATTCCAGACTTGTTGGCGATGGTCATCGAGAATAGGCAAGGCATCAACTCCAAACCTGGGCAAACCGCGCCGGCGACAGAGCAGGGATCCATTCATCCGCTTGTCCATAGGCTTGTTGGGCGAAGCGACGGGCCAAAGCGGGCAGGATGGGCAGGGGATTGCTGAAGCCGGAAAACAGTTGTAAGCCTTCCCAGCCGGGCAGGGATCCCACCAGAGGCTGGTGATCGGCGCTGAAGGCCACCAAGCAGTGATACCACCGTCCAGGCAGGTGGGCCAACTTGGGCAGGTAGCGACCGGCTTGTGCCCGGATCTGGGCTTCGCTGGCGGCTGCATCCACCTCGGCATGGGGATCCGTCAATACCCGGCTGATCTGGCCCATGCGAATGCTGCCATCTACAAATTGCAGGATCCCGGCATCCAGAATCGGCGGGCAAAGCTCGTGCCCTGGCTCGTCCCAAAGGGGATCCCGATCGGGATGGGCGGCTTGTCGTTCCAGTTCCAAGCGTTGCACGGGCACGCTCATCACCAACGCTTTCAATTGCAAATCCGAGGGCTCCAGCTCCAGGGATTCGGCATGGGTGTAGTAGATGGGCACCCGGATTCCCGCTTGGCGCAACAGAGCCCGTGTCCAGCCGCCGGCGCACACCACCACCTGGCCTGCTCCGTAGCAGTCGGCTCCGGACTCTACGCCCGTGATGCGCGCTCCCTGCCGCCGCAGGGCCGTTGCTGTTGCGATCAAGAGGGATCCCCCCAATCGTTGAAAGGCTTTTTGAAAGGCCAGCGCCGTCAACAAGGGGTTGATGTGGCCATGCCGAGCCCAGAGGACTACTTCCAGAGCGGCCGGATCCAGCAGCGGCTCCAGCTCGCAGGCTGCCGCCACCGAAATCCGCCGGGGTGGGATGCGACAGTCGGCCAGATCCGCCTCAACGGCCTCTGCATCGTAGCCGGGGGCAATGGGCATGAGCAGATCCAGCTCGCGAAATTGAATGTCTGCCTCCAGCTCTTCTGACAGGGTGCGGTAGCGTTGGATCCCTTCTTCCCCCAAAGCTTTGAGCAGCGGCGTTTTGCCCGCCCAATGGGCCAAGCCCCCGTAGCTGTAGCGGGTTGCCCCCTTCAGCACCGCTTCTTTCTCCACGAGGAGAACGGATCCCCCCTGGCGGGCCAGTTCATAGCTTAGGGCTGCCCCGGTAATCCCACCGCCGATCAGAATCCAGTCGTAGTTGGCCATCACTTCCCTCTTTGCCCTGAACCTCATCTTGCGGCAAAGTGGCTCCGTTCAGGGTAGCAAGCGCAGCAGAACTCGGATCCGCACTGGTGGCGGTACTGGCTGAAGCGGAACTCACAAAGGGCTTCCTTGAGTCCAGATTGAGAGTCCCCTTGGGTCCAGAGTCAACATAAAAGGCAGGTTAGTGGCATCGGCCATCTGCAAATGAACCTGTGGCGGCATCTGGCCCAGACTTTATCGCTGCACACTTCCCCAACAGGCAAAAGGGGCCAACCTGGACAGAGAACATAGCCAACAGAAACGGGCGGAGATCTCCGGGATCCCTGCCCATCCTGGTTTGAGGCGGGTTATTCTCTGCCCTCAGGCGCTTTCAAGACTCTCCCGCCAGGCGGGCGTAAAACAGGCCTTGAATGCGAACAGTGTGGGGTTCCATCGCCCCTTGCTCGGTGCTGGAAGGCTGAATGCTAACAAAGGATCCCGCCATTTCGCCAGTGCTGGCATCCACGCGAGCAATCCGCAGCGACATTTTCCCCTGGGAAACCTCGTCCACCTTGCGGTTGGTGGCAAAATCATCTTTGGCAGCCTGTAGACCTACCGCAGTGTCGTAGCCGGTGTTGGATCCCCGCCCGCGCGGGTCGAGGAAGGTGCTGCTGTGATAGCCGGGCACCAAGAACTCCCCTTCAAAATCGGTCGAAGGGTCAATGGCGGAGCCCTGGGCAGTGGCGACCAAGTCCTTCACGCTAAACAGAAACGGCACCAGCTCGCGGCGGGGCATTTGGCCGGTGGTCGGCTGAAAGGTGATCCCATCCACCACTTTGAGCTCCAGCGCACCGTCTTTGGGAGTCACCTCAGCTTTAATCGGCCCCAGAGTGGCCGCTGAGATCATGATGTTTTTGGCCTTGATGAACTCTTTCTCGCCGTTCCGCTTTTCTTCTTCCACCTCAATTTGCACCGGCTGGAAGCAGACATCCGTCAGCTTCAGGGATCCCCCCCTAGGCACTTCGATACGGCCCCGGGCGTTGTCCGAGACCGAAGGGCAAATGGCAGCCTTGCCGGTGTTGCGGATCTGGTCATAGGTCAGCGGCGCCTTGGCAGCCTTAGCCGGAACAGCAAAGACGCTCAAACAAAGCGCCAACAGGATGGCGAGCAGTGGACGGTACCGCATAATCAACCTCGAAAAACCTTTTTTGAATCTGAACGCTGCTGGGGGAAATAAGCCCGAATGCCCCCATTGTACGCAATCGTGATCCCCCTCAGAGGAAGTGCCTCAAAATTAGCCACCCACCAACAGGGATCCCAGCCAGCGTTCCCGAATCTGGGTGATCAACTCGCGGATAGGCTGTTGGTTGACACGGTAGCTGATGGGATGGGCAATCAGGCGAGCTGTACTCTCGAATAGGCAGTCTCGCTCAATCAGGCCGTTTTCCCTCAGGGTGCGCCCTGTGGCTACCAAGTCGACGATGGCATCGGCCATGCCGGTGAGGGGGGCCAACTCCACCGAACCATAGAGAGAGATAAGCTCCACCGGCAAATCCAGGCGGTCAAAATACTCCCGGGCGCAGCCGACAAACTTAGAAGCCACGCGGGCATGAGCAGGCAACTGAGCTGCCGAGTGGTAGGGGCTATCTTGGGGAAGGGCCACCGACATGCGACAGTGGCCAAATTGGAGATCCAACAGGTGGGCCACCCGCGCTGCGGTGCCGGCATAGCGCTCCCGCAAGACGTCGTAGCCGACAATGCCCAACTGCGCCTGCCCGTACTCCACGTACACCGGCACATCGTGAGTGCGCACCAGCAGCGCTTCGTAGCGTTGTCCGTTCAGCCGGGTGGGGGATTCAATCCGCAGCAGGCGATTGCCGGGATCCAAAAAACGGCTGAAATCGATCCCCACCTGCTGCAGGCATTGAATGGCCTCAGGCAGCAAGGCCCCCTTGGCCAGGGCAATCGTGATGGGTGGGCTGTCGGGACGGCCATCCAGCATCTTCCTCTGCCGATCTGAGTTCTGAACTTGAGCTGGGAGCAATCGATATAAGAATGCTGGGATCCCCGTCTGCCGGGTGGAACTCTCAGGAGAGACGGGGCAAAACGAGGGGCTCAGGGGAAACCCTTGGCGAAATGCCCAGAAGAGCAGACCCCCTCGATTGTAGGGGATCGGAATCCCAGCAGCGATTCCCCAGCCTCTTGAAAGCCCCGCCGGTTCTCTGGAATGCCGATCCTGGGATGATAAAGTCAGAGCACGGTTAGCCCGGAGGAGTGACGACGGCATGAAAGCCATGATCCTGGCAGCAGGCAAAGGCACGCGGGTACGGCCCATCACCTACATGATGCCGAAGCCGATGATCCCCATTTTGCACAAGCCTGTCATGGAATTTTTGGTGGAGCTGCTGCGGGAACACGGCTTCGACCAGATCATGGTCAACACCAGCCACTTGGCCCACCAAATCGAAGACTACTTTCGAGATGGGCAGCAATGGGGGGTTCACATCGGCTTTTCCTTCGAAGGCCATTTTGAGAACGGCCAGCCGGTGGCCGAACCTCTGGGCTCCGCTGGCGGTATGCGCAAGATCCAGGATTTCTCCGGATTTTTCGACAGTACCTTTGTGGTGCTCTGTGGGGATGCCCTGATCGACCTGAACCTCACGCAGATCGTCAACTTCCACAAATCCAAGGGAGCGCTGGCCACCGTGGTGTTGCGGGAGGTGGATCCCAGCCAGGTCTCCAGCTATGGGGTGGTAGTCACCGACGAGACGGGTCGCATCACTGCCTTCCAAGAAAAGCCTAGGCGGGAAGAGGCCCTCGGCCACACCATCAACACCGGCATCTATGTTTTCGAGCCGGAAGTGTTCGACTACATTCCCCCTGGCTGCCCCTACGACATCGGCAGCGATCTCTTCCCGGCCTTGGTGAAAGCGGGTGCCCCCTTTTATGGGATCACGGCTGACTTTCAGTGGGTGGACATTGGCCGCACCCACGACTACTGGCTGGCGGTGCAAAAAGTGCTGCGCGGCGAGATCAAGGGAGTCAAGGTGCCTGGGATCCAGATTCAACCCGGCGTATGGACGGGGATCAACATCCGCGCCAACTGGGATCGCATCCACATCGAGCCACCGGTCTACATCGGGGCCAGCAGCTATTTGGCGGACGGGGTCAAACTCATCGGCCCCACGGCAATTGGCTACGGATGTGTGTTGAATGAAGGGTGTACGCTGGATGGCAGCTTGATTTTTAACTACACCCAGATTGCGGCAGGCGTGACCCTACGCCACCAGATGGTGATGGGTCGCTACTGCATTTCCTCGGATGGCAATGCCATCGACACCGAAGAGTCCAACCTCACGTGGCTGATCGGAGATGCCCGCAGCAATGCCAACGGCAAATCCCCATAGCTCCCTCTACCTCTACGGGATCGTCGCTGCCCCCGGCCCGCGTCATCTGAGTGTGGTGGGATTGGACAAGCAGCCGGTGCAGGTTCACGGGCTGGGATCCCTGGCCTTCTTGTACTCCCAGGCTCGACAGGAGCGCTACCTGGCCAGCCGGGCCAACTTGCTCGCCCATGAGGCCGTGCTGGAAAAAGTGATGAACGAGGGACACCGGGCTCTGCTGCCTCTGCAATTTGGCCTGGTGGTGAGCGGCTGGGAGCAGGTGGAACAGGACTTGGTGCAGCCCCGCTTGGCGGATCTGCTGGCTCTGCTGGAGCGCCTGGAGGGCAAGCGGGAGGTGGGAGTCAAAGTCTTCTGGGATCCCGAGCAGGAGCTCAAGCTGGGGCTAGAGGAAAACCCTGCCCTCAAAGCTCGGCGAGACGAAATGGCCGGCGCTCCTTTGGGATTGGACGCGGTAGTCGAGATCGGACGGGCTCTAGAGCAGCTCTTAGAGCAGCGACGTCAGCGCATTGCCCAGACCTTTACAGCAGCCCTCAGCCCCTTGGCCAGCGACCGCGTAGAAGGAGATCTGCTCACCGAAAACATGGCCTACAACGGCTCGTTTTTGATCAATTGGGAAGATGAGCCGGTTTTTGCCCAAAAAGTAGAGGAGCTAGACCAGACCTTCCAGGGGCGGCTGCGCATTCGCTACAACAACTTCACCGCTCCCTACAATTTCGTCAAACTTTGACACACTCAGCTGTATTGGGTCACTTCTCTACAAAAGACAAGGGGAGACCGCTCGGCTGAATGGTCGAAGGCAGGGATCCTTTTGGAAATCTGCTCAGGTATTGTGGGGATGGGCGCTGCAGTGGCTAAGCCGAGGGAGACGGTATGGGGTTGCTTATTTTTATCCTGTTTTTAGCTCTGGCTGCCGGGATCTTGGCTCTAGCCCTTTACCACGAAAAGAAACGTCGAGAAGCTCTGGAGCGGGTAGCTGCACAGCTAGGAATGCGCTTTTCTGCCCAGTTGCCTGAAGAGATTCGATCTCGCTTGTTGCAAGCAGGCTTTGGACTGTTTGAACGAGGCCATGGGCGGCGTTTCTATAATTCGATGTCCAAGCGGCTGATCGATGGCACTGAGATTACCGTTTTTGATTACCAATACACCCGCGGCAGGGGCAAGAGTTCCAGCACTTATCGCCAGTCCGTCTTCTACGCCTATCACGAGGATCTTCATCTGCCGCGTTTTCGGCTGCACCCCGAAAATGCCTTTTTCCACGGCATCGCCAAAGCCTTTGGCATGCAAGATATCAACTTCGAGAGCCACCCTAAGTTTTCTCGGAGCTATCTCTTGCGAGGACAGGATGAAGCTCAAGTTCGGCTACGTTTTCATCCCGGCGTCCTCAGTTTTTTGGAGCAATATCCCAACTATTGTGCCGAAGGGGCCGGCGCCCACCTCATTCTCTGGCAGGATGACCGACAGGTGAATCCCGAAGGGATGGCAGAATGGATGCGCTTGGGGGAAGAGTTGACTCAACGGCTGCGGCGTATGTAGTAGCAGAGCCTACGGCCCCCCGCCGCGAACGGTCAACCTCGGCCTAAACCTCACCCCAAGAGGGTGCGCTGCAATCTCAAGAACCTCTCTACTGAGCGCCGAGGGCCGCCAACAAATCATCTGCCAACAACACCGCCGTATAGACCAAAGCCTGTCGTTGCTCAGGAGACAAATCGCCGACGGGAGTCTGGGGATTGCTCACGATACCCTGCAGTACTCTGCTGGCTATGTATTCCCGCTTGGAAACCCCTGGGCTGGAGATGGTGGGGTTATCCAGAGAGAACTTCTGATGGTGCTCGAAGGGGAAGGCGTATTCGGGGGCAACCGGCATCGCTCGACTCCAGATGGATCTCTACACTCTGCTTTGCCTATTTTCCCATCCTCTCTCGCTGGGGATTTTAAAAAAGCGGTGCCTCAAAAAAGACATAACGGGTTATCGTAATCAGAGAGATCCCTATGTGGGGGAAGGATCTGGGCTGCTCTCCCTTGGGAACAGTGGACATGCATTTGAGGGATTCTTTTCGACGCACCAAAATTGTTGCCACCATCGGCCCTGCCAGCTCAAATCCAGCCATTCTCAGGGAGATGATCCTGCAAGGGGCAACCACCCTTCGCCTGAACTTCTCCCATGGGGATCACGAGCTACACCGCCGCAGCATTCGCCTGATCCGCCAAACCGCGATGGATCTGGGCATCCAGGTCGCCATTTTGCAAGACCTGCAGGGGCCCAAAATCCGCCTGGGCAAGTTCGCCGAAGGCTCGATCACCCTCAAGGCAGGGGATCCCTTTGTGTTGACCAGTAAGCCCGTCTTGGGATCCCAAGAGCGCAGCTGGGTCACCTACGACAAGCTGGCCCAAGAAGTGCCCGAAGGAGCGACGATCCTCATCGACGATGGTCGAGTGGAGATGCGGGTGGAAGCCGTGGATCCGGAAGCGGGCGAACTCTTCTGCCGCACCATTGTCGGGGGTACCCTCTCCAACAACAAGGGGGTCAATTTCCCCGGTGTGCGCCTGAGCATCCGCGCCGTGACCCCAAAGGATAAAGAAGATCTCTACTTCGGCCTCAACCAAGGGGTGGATTGGGTGGCCCTCAGCTTTGTGCGGGATCCCTCTGATGTGCTGGAGCTGCGGGAGCTCATCGCCTCTGCCAAACGGCCTTCTTCCGGCTCAGCCGACAAGCGGGTACCCATCATCGTCAAGATCGAGAAACACGAGGCCATTGAACAGCTGCCCCAGATTTTGGCCCTCAGCGACGGTGTGATGGTGGCGCGGGGAGATCTGGGGGTAGAGCTGCCTGCGGAAGAGGTGCCGATCCTGCAGAAGCGGGTGATCGCCCTGGCCAACTCCCTGGGGATCCCGGTAATTACGGCCACCCAAATGCTGGACAGCATGGTGCACAGCCCCCGACCCACCCGTGCCGAGATCTCCGATGTGGCCAACGCCATTTTGGATGGCACCGATGCCGTCATGCTCTCCAACGAGACGGCTGTGGGCAAATACCCTGTCGAGGCCGTTGCCACCATGGCCCGCATTGCCGTGCGCACCGAGCGCGATTACTTTGACCTGACCTCCGCCGACCGACGACAACGCCTTCGCGCCCTTGCCATGCAGGAGCTGAGCCAAAACAACGGCAACAGTCCTGCTGGAATGCGGCCCAAAACCCTGATCACCGACTCGATCAGCCGCGCCGTGGGGGAGATCGCCCAAGAGTTGGATGCTGTAGCCGTGATGACCCTGACCAAAACAGGGGCTACTGCTCGCAATGTCTCTAAGTTTCGCCCCCGCACTCCCATCCTAGCCGTAACCCCCCATGTGGAAGTGGCACGGCGGCTGCAGTTGGTTTGGGGGGTACATCCGCTGTTGGTTATGGATTTGGCCACCACCCGCCAGACCTTTCAAGCGGCCATCAGCTTGGCTCAGGAAGATGGCTTGCTCAAGGATGGCGACTTGGTGGTGCTCAGTGCAGGAACCCTGCCAGGCGTTGCGGGATCCACCGATCTGATCAAGGTGGATGTGGTGAAAGCGGTGGTGGCTCAAGGCAAAGGGTTTGGCAAAGGCATTGTCAGCGGCCCGGCCCGCATCTTGAGATCCAGCCTCGATGCCGGCAAAATCACCGCCGGAGACATTTTGGTTGCCCAATCCACCGACGCCAACTATGTGGAGGCCATCAAACAGGCAGCCGGCGTGATTACCGAAGAAGAGGGAGCCTCCTCTCATGCGGCGGTCATTGGCCTGCGGCTGGGGGTGCCGGTGCTGGTGGGGGTCAAGGATGCTACCCGCTTAATCCGGGATGGATCTATCGTCACTCTGAACCCAGAAAAAGGCATAGTGACCGCAGGAGCCGATGGCTTGGGCTTTTAAGCGGGCCTTAAGGTTGCCTGCAATACAAACTTGTATCTCTTGCTACGAAACGAGACCCAGTTCTATGATGGGGGTAGCGAGGCAAGATTTTCCCTGACCCTTCGGTGCGTCCCATCCATTCCACGTGTAGGTTAAGCTATGCCCACTTTACAAGCCACCCACTATGCGGTTGAGGCCATCCAGGAGGAAGCTCGTCGCCTCATTCAGCAGGGGGTCTTACGCCGCTCTGCAGCCATTGCCCACCTGCAACCCTTTTTCCCGCAGCGGGAGTGGCAGGCGATTGCCCAAGAGCTGGAGTTGCAAGACTACTGCCCCTCGGATCCCCTCTGCGATTTGATCGGCAACTGCGAGGAGTGGAGCGAAGACTAAGCCTCGATCTGCCGAGGATGGCAAGCGGTCGGCGTTGGCAGACAGCCAATGCCTCTTTTTATTCCAGCCGTTTTTTCCTCCTCTAATCTGTCGGCGGCTAAGCTGGATGAACTATAGTCAGTAATTAAACATCCCTTTTCGCCGGGTTCGCATGGGTCAGACGGCTGTCATTGCCACCTCAGATAGAGGTCTCGACCTGAATAGCCTCGGTTTTGAGGTGCCAGGGTGGCTGCGTGCTCTGCTTTCCGGTGCCGAGGATCCCGGCGATGGGTTGCGGCCCTACACGGCTGAAGAAGCCGATCTGCTGCGCCGTGCCTTTGAGTTTTCTTACTGTTTGCATCAGGGCCAAAAACGCAAATCGGGGGATCCCTACATTGCCCATCCGGTAGCCGTGGCCACTCTCCTGCGGGAGCTGGGGGGAGATGCGGTGACGGTGGCAGCGGGCCTTTTGCACGATGTTATTGAGGATACAGAAGTTACCCCAGAAGCCCTGGAAGCTGAATTCGGCTCTGAAGTTCGCCTACTGGTAGAAGGAGTTACCAAACTCTCTAAGTTCAATTTCTCCAGCAAAACCGAGCAGCAAGCGGAAAATTTCCGCCGCATGTTTGTGGCCATGGCCAAAGATATTCGAGTCATCGTGGTCAAGCTGGCGGATCGCTTACACAACATGCGCACGCTGCAGTATCTCTCCCCCAGTAAGCAACGGCAAATTGCAGCCGAAACCATGGAAATTTTCGCCCCTTTGGCCAACCGGCTGGGGATCTGGCATTTCAAATGGGAACTGGAAGACTTGGCTTTTAAGTATCTGGACTACGAGGCTTACCGGAAGATTCAGGAATTGGTCAACGCCAAGCGCGCCGAGCGAGAGGCCGAGATCCAAGCTTTTATCGAAGAGCTGCGGCAGAACCTTCTTCAAGCGGGACTGGAACGCTTTGAGATCAGCGGACGGCCCAAACATTTGTACAGCATCTATCGCAAGATGCAGCAGCAGCACAAAGAATTTCACGAGATTTACGATCTCTCGGCAGTGCGGGTGATCGTGCATACCAACAGCGAGTGCTATCGGGTGCTGGCAGTCGTTCACAACTGCTTTCGCCCCATCCCCGGGCGTTTCAAAGACTACATTGGCTTGCCCAAGGCCAATCGTTACCAATCTTTGCATACGGCGGTGATTGGCCCGCAGGGAAGACCGGTGGAGGTGCAGATTCGTACCGAAGAGATGCACCGCGTGGCTGAGTACGGGATCGCCGCCCACTGGAAGTACAAGGAGGCCGGCAGCACCACTGTCAAGCCCGACGAGGAGCGCTTCACCTGGCTGCGACAGCTGTTGGAGTGGCAAAACGACCTCAAAGACGACAAAGAGTATCTGGACACCCTTCGCGAGAACCTGTTTGAGAGCGAGGTTTACGTCTTTACGCCCAAGGGGGACTTGCTGGCCCTGCCCCAGGGATCCTGTCCGGTGGACTTCGCCTATCGCATCCACTCCGAAGTTGGGGATCACTGTGCAGGAGCGCGGGTAAACAACAAGATCGTGCCCCTGGATACCCGCCTGCGCAACGGCGACATTGTGCAGATCATCACGCACAAAAATGCCCATCCCAGCCTGGACTGGATCAATTTCGTTGCCACCAGCTCTGCCCGCAATCGCATTCGCCAATGGTTTAAGCGCTCCAATCGCGAGCAAAACATCGCGCGGGGCCGGCATTTGCTGGAGCGGGAGCTGGGCAAAACGGGCTTTGATGCCCTGCTCAAATCAGAGCGGATGCAGAAGGTAGCCGAAAAGCTCAACTACGCCAGTGTAGAGGATTTGTTAGCCGCTCTGGGTTATGGTGAGACAACCCCCACGCTGGTGATCCATCGGCTGCAGGAGGTCAGCAGGCCGGCAGTATCTGCTCCCACAGAGGAGGAATCGCTTGAGGGATCCAAGCTGTTGTTGCCACGGGCTTCTGCGGCTCCCAGTTCTATCAAATCCCAATCTCCCATTCTGGGGGTGGAGGGTCTGAAACACCAGTTGGCCAAGTGTTGTAATCCGCTGCCGGGGGATCCGATCTTGGGCGTGGTCACCCGCTTTAAGGGGATCAGCATCCATCACCGGGATTGCCCAAGGGTGGCCCAGGTTTCGGGGGAACGGCTGGTGCCGGTACGATGGAACGAAGAGCAACTGCGGCAGAGCGCCCAGATCTACCCGGTAGAACTGCATCTGGAGGTTATCGACCGCGTCGGGGTGCTGCGGGACATCCTTTCCCGCCTATCGGATCAAGGCATTAATGTTCGCAATGCTAAGGTACAAACTTTTGCCAACCGCACCGCCCTGATCGATCTCTGTATCGATGTACGTGATAAGAAACAGCTCACCCAGGTTCAAAGTCAACTGCGCCAGCTTTCTGACGTGATCGTGCTGCGCTCCCGCCATCACCAAAACGGATCCCGTTGACCTACGCCTGGCCCTTCGCGGGTACGGACTCTAGACCGCATCCCTATTGCGACTCGCTCCTGCAGCAGCCCAATTTTGGGTCAGGCGCTGTCCCATCCTCATCCTGACCTCCTTTGCCGCTTCTGGTGCGCAGAGCACTTTCCCGCTCCTCTGGGGTCTTGCCAAAAATCCCGTGTCAGCTTACAGGTGGCCAGGCAAGGCCGACAAGCCCAGAGCAATATCCCAGGCTTTCTTCGACAGCCTGTGGAAAACCTGTGGAAATCCAGCGAAGCCCGCCCCAGCTCCGGTGGAATCCCCAGCCATATCTAGGGGGAAGGATTCACTACCTTAGGGGATCTCACACTGACTGTGCGTTAATTTTTATGAATTTGTCAGAAAACCATAACATTAGCCTGTGGAAAACCTGTGGAAAAACCTGGAAAATCTGTGGAAAACCTGTGGAAAAACCCCCCAAGTTATTAACAGGTATAAATACCCTGTGGAAAAGTGGCCAAGTTATCCACAGTTTTTCCACAGGTGGGGAATAGGCTCAAAAGCTCATGGCACAAGGTGTTGACGATCACTTTCCACAGTTTCCACAGCCCCTACTACTACTAGATCAAAAAATTAAATTAGGCAGGGATCGAAATTTCAGATCTGTCCTACGCGCGAGGCAAATTTTCCAAAACTCGATCGCAAGGGGAGGGATCCAACCGGGGCAGTCGGTGTAGGATCTGCGTGTGCAGCCCTCAAGTGCCCCCCATGGTGCAAGCTCAACGTCCTGTGGATCGAGAACTCGAGGCCGAGTCATTTGCGGCAGTGTTGCGCAGCAGCAAGACTGCAGCTCCTCAGCGTGGGGAGGGATACCTTGACGGGGCCGTGGACTCGTCTCCGGAGGGTTTCAGCTTCACCTGCGAGCAAGCCGATCTCAGCCACCACCTCACTTCCGTTGGACGGGCTGTGGCCAGCCGCCCCGCCCTGCCCGTTTTGGCCAATGTGTTGGTGGAGGCCGACGCGGAAACTCAGCGGGTTGCTTTGACCGCCTTTGACTTGAACTTGTGCATTCGCAGCGAGTTCGAGGCTCAGGTCAGGGGATCCGGTCGCACCACCCTGCCGGCCAAGCTGCTCAGCGACATCGTCAGCCGTCTGCCCAGCGGCCCAGTGACTCTTGACGCGAGCAGCCAAGCCAAGGAGAGTGCCCCTGTGATTCTCATGTCGGCAGCCGGCCAGTACCAAGTGCGCAGCATGTCGGCTGAAGAGTACCCCACCCTACCGGAAATACTGCTCCGCACCGCCGACGCAGATGGCGATTTTGTGGGGGAGGAAAGCCCAACAGCTCAGGCCCTGGAGCTGCCCATCGAGAGCCTGTTGCAAGGGATCGGCCAAACCCTTTTTGCGGCCTCTGGAGATGAGACCAAGCAGGTGCTCACAGGGGTGCATGTCAAGCTCTTGGCGGGGGATCCCCCTTGCCTGGAGTTTGCAGCCACCGATGGGCACCGTCTGGCGATGATGCAGGTGGAGGCCGAAGGGATCCCGGTTGCTTCGGCCCATGGGGAAATAGGGTTGGATTTCACCATTCCCGCTCGCACTTTGCGAGAGGTGGAGCGCATCCTCGGCACCCAGACCGCGGCCTCTACGGTGGAATTGCGGTTTGACCGATCCCAGGTGCAGTTTGTGCTGCCTCCTCGCGCCAGCAAAACGCAGTGCCAACAGCGGATCACCAGCCGTCTCTTGGAGGGCCAATATCCCGACTACAACCGCCTGATTCCCAGGCAATTTGAGCGGCAGATAACCCTGGAGCGTCGGCCTTTGATTGAGTCGCTGGAACGGGTGGGAGTACTTGCTGCCCAAAGAAACGACATCGTCAAGTTCAATCTTTCTGCCGCAACCCAAACCCTGCGCATCAGCACCGAGGCGCCCGATGTGGGCAGTGGCGAGGAATCGTTGCCAGTGCAGATGTCTGGTCCTGACCTGGAGCTGGCCTTCAATGTGCGTTACCTGCTGGATGCCCTCAGGGTGTTTCATACGCAGCAGGTGAGCCTGGAGCTAAACGGCGCCACGCAGCCGGCCATCTGGAAGCCCCTTGGGGCAATGCGGCTCTGTTATTTGGTTATGCCGGTGCAGCTACGGGCTACCTAGTCTTAGGAGAGCTCCACCCAGCTCTAGTCCAAAACTCTCAAGGTCATCTCAGTACAAATCTACAGTTGTTTGCATTGCCCCCTCTCCCAGAGGGAAAGGAGCCAGGGATGGTCGCGGAAGCGGCGCCGAGCGTTCAGGGAGTGTCCTAATCTAGCTTGAAATGACCGTGTTTTAGGTGGGGCTACTGTGTTTGAGTCGATCCAGCTCAAACAAAGCGGTGGGTAAACTCCTGCACCAAGTCCACACGTCCTTTGCGCAAAACCGCTCCCACGAGAGCAAGACCATGGCGGCCCAGCACTGTGGCCTCAGAAAGAGGGTAGGGCATGTATGTTAGCTTGCGTCCCTGGCCCAGAGACAATAGCCCCACCATTTTCTGGCGCCGGCCTCGAGGCCGCAAGATCCTGCTAGGAAAGCGTATCCAAGTTAAGTAGAGGGGGCTTCCAAATCGTTGCTGCCAGCTGCCGAGCTGGAATTGCCTTCCAGGGCTGCTTGGGCGTTGCGGCGCAGGCGGTGGGCCTTGAGCCGGCGCAGGGCAGAGGCCGGAAACTTGTGGTCGAATTCCCGATCATCGATCCGGGCCAGCTCCTGGAGATCAGGGGCAACATTCCAAGAGTAGGGCTGAAAATCCGGGATCCGGCTGGGTTGGGCAAAGCGTTGGTTCCAAGGGCAGACCTCCTGGCAGATGTCACAGCCGGCCACCCAGTTGTGCAGGTTCTGGGCAATCTTGGCAGGGATCCGCTCGGCGTGGCTTTCTAGAGTGTGGTAGGCAACGCAGCGGCGGGAATCCACCACCCCTGGGCTGACGATGGCCTGCGTGGGGCAAGCCTCTAGGCAGCGGGTACAGGTGCCGCAGTGAGCGGTGTGGGGCCGGTCAGGAACCAGCTTAAGGGTGGTCAGGATGACCCCCAGAAAAATCCAGGAGCCGTACTCGCGGGTGAGCAACAGGCTGTTTTTGCCGATCCAACCCAAGCCCGCCTGCATGGCCCAGGGCTTTTCCGCCACCGGGCCGGTATCCACGTAGAATCGACCCGTATGATTTGGGAACTGGGCTTGCATCCAGAGGTGGAGTTGTTTGAGCCGCCGCCCCAACACGCGGTGATAATCTCGCCCCCAGGCGTAGCGGGAGATCTTGCCCTTGCCGGGATCCTGGCTGTGGCGGATGGGGGTGTAGTAATTCAAAGCCACACAGACCAACGACTGCACCCCCGGCAGCACCTGCTTTGGATCCATTCGCCTAGGATCCGCCATCCAGGCCATGTCGGCGGCCATGCCCGCAGCCAGCCAAGCTTGCAGGCCCCGCAAGTCGGGGGGATCCTCTGTGCTGGCAATGCCAACTTTGTCAAAGCCCAGCGCCAGCGCCTGTCGTTTCACCTGCTCTGTGATGCTGGCCCGGTCTGCTTCTTCTGGCCACACAGGGACATCCAACGCTACTTTGGCAAGCCCATCACCCGACGATAACGAGCTTCCAGATGCTCTGCCTGCTGGGATCGGCGGAAGGGATCCCAGGTGCTGTGGGCAAACAGATCCTGCCGCAGCTTGGCCACATCCACCGTCGTCACGGCTCCGCCGGACACCACCTGTTTTCCTCGCACCCAAACGCTATGCACTGCCTGGGTGGGCCGACCCAACACCAGCAGCCCAATGGGATCGGTACGGGGCAACAGCGACAGTTGGGTGAGATCGTACAGCACCAGATCCGCTTGCTTGCCCACTTCCAGGGATCCCATCTGATCCCCCAGGCCCAAGCCGATTGCCCCACCTCGGGCTGCCATCTCGATGCTCTCGCGGGGAGAAATCCAGTGGCGGTAGTCGGGATCCGTGATGTTGTGAAGGATGGTGCCGATTTTGATGGCCTCCAGGAGATCCTGGGAATCGTTGCTGGCAGCCCCATCGCAGCCAAAGGCCACGTTCACCCCTGCCCGGCGGTATTTCAAGATGGGGGCAATGCCGCTGCCTAGGCGCAGGTTGCTCAAGGGGTTGTGAACAACCGTAGAGCCGGTACGGGCCAGGATTTCAATATCGGCATCGCTGAGCCAGACGCAGTGGGCCAAGGAAGTTTTCCGGTCTAGGTAGCCCAAGCGCTCCAGATGCTCCACAGCACTACAGCCGTACTTTTCCTGGGCCAGCATCTGCTGGGCACGGGTTTCCAGCAGGTGAGCGTGGCGGGGTAGGTCATACTTCTGGCTTAACTCCGCACAGCCCTTGAACAGCTCGTCTGAGCACAGTTGGATCCCTGTGGGAGCCACCATGAGGGTAATGCCCTCTTCTGGCCGGTGAAAGCGCTGCACCGCCTCTTCCACAATGGCCAGCACCTCTGCTGTGGAGAGGGGATAGGTTTCCGGCTCCCGATCCCAAGAGGAGCTGCTGGGCAACCCCCGAGAGAGAGCCTGATCCTGGATCAAGGGGCCCACGAAGGCGCGGATCCCGACTTCTCGGTAGGCCCGTACCGCCGCCTCAATGGTGGCCAACTCTTGGCCTGGGATCAACACCAGATGATCCACCACCGAGGTGCCCCCCGTCAGCAGGGTTTCCACCGCCGTCCCCAGCGCGCTGAGATAGATTTTTTCCGGATCCGGCGGCGCATACTCGTGCAGTTGTGCCAGCCACAGCTCCAGCGGATAGGGCGGTATGATCCCTCGTTGCCACATTTCGGAAGAATGGGTGTGGGCATTGACAAAGCCCGGCAGCAAGAGTTGGTTACTGGCATCCAGTTCCAGGCTGTCTGCGCCCGTTGCGGGTAACCCTCTGCCTATGGCAGCAATCCGTTCCCCCTCGATTCGCACATCTGCGGTTTCGTAGCTGGTGGCGGTGGGAATTAACGCATTGCGCAAGATAAAACTCATGCCCGGGATCCAAAAAGGCCGTCTGCTACCTTAGCGTGCTGGAGTTAACCCTGCCAAGGCGGGAGGATCAGAACATTTGCATGCATAACCTAGCCTTTCCCCCAAGGGATACCCAAGCGTAGTGGTTATAGAACTGCCGACATAGAGGTGCCCACACTCTCCATAACGCAGTTTCAACGCCTCTGCACCGCCGACATGGCCCTACAGCTCAGCCTTGACCGGCTATTTCTTTTTCTTGGCGGAGCCTTTTTTGGCCGGCTTGCTCTCGGCAGCAGGGGCCGGTTCTGGGGCAGGTTCTTCAGGAGGAGCGGGTGGAGTCTCTTCCACTTTGGGGGCCTCTGCCGGCTTGAGACCGGCTTGAGCGGCAACCTCAGCAGCAAAATCCACTTCTTCTTTCTCGATCCCCTCTCCCAGGACAAAGCGCACAAACCGCCGCACCCGAATGTTTTCCCCCAGTTTGGCAATGTGCTGCTTGACCAATTCCTCCACCGTGATCGAGGAATCTTTAATAAAGGGTTGATCCAACAGGGATAACTCTTTCAGGCGCTTTTCGATGCGACCTTGCACGATCTTCTCGCGTATGTTCTCCGGCTTATTGGCCAGATCTTCTTTGCCCATTTCAATGGCTTTTTCCCGCTCCACCACTTCAGCAGGGATCTGGTCAACGCTGACGTATTCTACGTTTTGGCAGGCGGCAATCTGCTTGGCGATGTCTTGCACCAATTTCTTGAAATCTTCGTTGCGGGCCACGAAGTCCGTCTCGCAGTTCACTTCCACCAACACCCCAATTCGATTGCCGAAGTGGATGTAGCTGTCAACTGCCCCCTCTGCCGCGACGCGACTGGCCTTTTTGGCTGCCCCTGCCAACCCTTTCTGTCGCAGCCAGGTGATGGCTTTCTCCATATCGCCACCGGAATCTTCCAGGGCTTTTTTGCAGTCCATCATGCCTGCGCCCGTCTTTTCGCGCAGCTCTTTGACCAGTTTGGCATCAATGCTCATGAGGGCTCCTCGAATGAAAGAACGGGAAGAATGTGGCGGGATATGAGTGAGAATGAGCGGGCTTCGGTAGAATTGTAAACCTAGATTTCAAGAATACACGCCTCTGGATAGGGAACAGGCAGGGAAGTGCCCGGATTGCACGGGATCCCTGCCCTTGGTCTAGCCTTCCTCGGCTTCTCCTTCTTCTTCGTCCTCCATGTCTTCCAGAATGTCGTCGTCCAGATCCATCGCCCCTTCGTAGTCGTACTCATCCTCTTCAACGGTGTCGAGCTGCCCATGCCGCCCTTCGTAGATGGCATCCGCCAACTTGCCTACAATCAGCTTAATCGCTCGAATGGCATCGTCGTTAGAGGGGATAAAGATATCGCTGAGATCGGGGTCGCAGTTGGTGTCCAGCAGTGAGATGATCGGGATGTTCAGCTTGATACATTCCTGAACGGCGTTGGCCTCCCGCCGCTGATCGACGATGATCACCGCATCGGGGAGCTTGCGCATGGTTTTAATGCCGCCTAAGTACTTTTCCAGCCTGGCCAACTCTCGCCGCAGACGGCTGGCCTCTTGTTTGGGCAGGCGATCCAGAAGACCACTGCTCTCCATCTCCTCAATTTCTTTGAGGCGGTCGATGCGGGTTTTGATGGTGGCCCAGTTGGTGAGCATGCCCCCCAACCAGCGCTGGTTGACATAGTAGCTGCCACAGCGACGAGCCTCTTGAGCGATGATCCCGGCAGCTTGCCGTTTGGTGCCCACAAACAGGAAGCGCCAACCCCTGTCAGCAGCATCCCGCACATACTCGTAGGCTTCGTTCAGATAGCGGGCCGTCTGCACCAAATCGATAATGTGGATGCCGTTCCGCTCGGTAAAGATGTAGGGCCGCATTTTCGGGTTCCAGCGGCTGGCCTTGTGGCCGAAGTGAACCCCTGCCTCCAACAGTTGAGGCAAACTGACTACGCTCATGAGTTTTTCCTCTCCTACGGGTTAGCCTCCGCCCGAACGGATCCCAGTTACGGCCTTCCCGCCGGTTACCTGCACAGAGCGCTCTACCCCCATTGGCAAGGAACTCAGGAGCTGTTGCAGCAAACCGCGAAAGGGCTGTAAGGACACCCGGTGGTTCAGGCGTGCGATTTCTTAACGGCTTAACTAAGCTAGCATGTTTTCCACGGGATCCCGCAGCTTGGGGTTAACTCTGGCCGCGATCCGATGCTAGACTAGCTAGGCACTTCATGGGCTTCTACCCGTAAGTGCGTCGGGGCGTAGCGCAGCTTGGTAGCGCACCACTTTGGGGTAGTGGGGGTCGTGGGTTCAAATCCCGCCGCTCCGATACTGAGTAATCAGGGGAGGGCTTGAGCCGGAAAAGCCCACTATGCCGGAAACTTTGAGGTACTTTGGCTCCGCTGTCAATCCCTTGCCATTGGCTCCGTTGATCGGCAGCCTTAAGAATCAGGTCACAAGCTTGGCCGGACAATATGGGATCCCGGTTTTACGGTGCTGGATCCCGATGCGGAGCCGACCTTGAACAACATGGGGTTTCGACGGATCTGGAGCGCTTAATCACGGCCCAGGATCCAGGCAATAAGGGGGGGATCCCTGTGGTCAAGATAATACCGAACGGCTTGGGTCAGGTCGATTTCCAGGTCGCGGTTTTGGATGTCGGTGATCATCCTGTGCATAAGCTCCAGATGGATGCGGTCGTCTTGGGTGAGCAGAGCATACTTGCCATTGGGGCTGTTGTTGAGGGCGGCCAAGGCCGCTTGGGTGGCGGTAGCCGTTTTGGAAGGAGGCTTAAGGCGGGCATCCCGTAGCAAAAGAAACTGAAGCTCAGGGTGAGCAATCACCAATTGGTTGAAGTTATTGAGCTGTCCATACATGCTGCTGGGACCCACTTGGATAAAGGCGATCACCCGCTTCTGGGCGGAGAAATAGAGGTGATCTGGAAGTTTGCGTTGGCCCAGCTTCAGGGTGCTCATGGGGAGGGGATGGATCCCTTGTAGGGCATTGCCGATGGTGCGCAATTTGCCGATATCGGCTGTGCTGTCGATGATCGCCTCTTGGGGATAGGCGGCGCGGAGCTGAGCCTCAGTGGTGCGGAGATAGGGATCCAGCGTCTCAACAAGATCGGCAGATGGGCTGGGATCCCGAAGGGGTGGAGATAGAACGATGGAGGGGCCGTGGGCAGGCAGAAGGGGGATGAGCAGTTGTTTGAGGGTTTGCAGCTCAGTTTCGAGCCGCTGGACACGGGCGGCTAGATTGCTGGCAGTGGGTACAACTTGCACCTGGGGAGGGAGAGGGATCCCGTTGATGTAGTGGCGGTAGTAGGCTGAGGCTCGGTTGAGAATGGCGCGGATGGAGGGTTGGCTGAGGATATCGCTGAGGTCATCGGCGGTGAAGAGAGCTTGGAGGTGGATCCCTGAGGGCAGACGGGTTTGCAGAAGGGTTTGAAGCTGGGGAGCAGGTGGGGGATCCAGAGAGAGAACGGTTTGGGAGAGACGATCAACGGTGGCCCGGTCAAATTGGGTTTGGAAATGTTGCCAACGGTCGGGGAACAGATTGAGGATAAACAGACTGTTGGGGATACGGGTAAAAAGCTCTTTCAGGGCATCGCCCAAGTTGAGGAGGATATCTCGATTTTCTTCTCGGCCCAAAGCTTCCAATTGGTCAAAGACAATAATGAGAGGTCGGTCAAGCAGCGAGAGCCTACCGATGACTTTCATTCCTTCTAGAGCAAAGGTGTTGCGGTCGAGATCTGCACTCCAGGGGGGCAACCCAATCAAGCCGGTATCCTCGGGATCCAGGTCGGTACCGCTGAGCCAGCGGATGATCTGGTGACGGCGGTTGGGATCCCTGTAGCTGCAGTATTTGATGATGCCCTTGAGAATGTTTTCGGTGGAACCGGTAAGGAAGTTTTGCTCTGCCCACCAGCGCAGAACCAGTTTTTCAATGGCTTGCCATTGTTGACGACGACGCTCGGTGCCTTCTGCTCCCAGGCAATGAAAGAGGTTGAGGGGATCCGCCGTGAGAAGGGAGAGAAGCTCTTCAGTTTTTGAGGTTTGGGGGAAGGTTTTCAAGATTTCCACAAAGCTCTTGGCAATCAAGTAGTCGAGCTGGGTGTGGTGATGGGCATCTACCCGTTCGCGCAGGGATTCCAGGGTGTGGCTGTAGATGTGGTGATAGATGTTGTCGGGATGGGTGGGCTGAGGGATAAACAGGAGACGGTTGTGGCGCAGCAGGTTTTGGGCCACCCGCATGATTAGGTGAGTCTTGCCGGATCCAGGTTCCCCCAGTAGGACAACGCCCCGGCTCTGGTGGTTGGGATCCCGTTGAATGTCCTGGAGAACGGCTGTGAGTTGCTGGTACTGAGACTGATAGATGGTAGCCTCGTCGGGGTAACTCTGAAAGGGATTGTCAACTCTACTGCTGGCAAAGGGGTTGGGAATATTCTGAGCTTTGAGCTGAGCGTGGGTGAGGTGGCGATAGAGGTGATAGGTAAAAAGAGCATCGTAGCTGGCGTCGTGGGCCAGTTTGGAGTTGAAATAGCCGCTCTCCAGTTGGATACTAAGATGTTTGCTAAGATACTCTAGACTGTAACCGGCGAGGTTGGGAAAACATTGCTTGGCGGCTGACCAAGTACAGAAGATGGGGTTAGGAAGCCAATCTTGGTTAACTTGGTCAAAGGCTTGTTTAAGGATTTTTAGGTCGTGATCTGCATGGTGGAAAACAAGAGTCTTGCCTTGTGCCAAGCGCCGCAGGTCAGCAACGATTTGGGCCAAAGGTTTGGGCTGGGGGTGGTGGGGCGAGTATTCTTGGGTGTAGGCGTGGTAGATGAGCTGGCCGCTGCTGTCGATAAGGGCGATTTCTTTGAGGTTGGGGTTGCCCTCGGTGTCGATAACCAAGTAGCTCATGGAAGGGCGGGATCCCGTGATGCTAATGTGCTCAATATCTCAGTGTAACTCTGGGTAGGCGGGTTCACCCGACACCAAGGGAACTAGAGATGAGTGAGCAGTGGTATTTTGCATACGGAAGTAACCTAGATGCCCAGCAGATGGGACACCGTGCTGTTGATTTCAAGGAAGCTAGGCGTGCTCGTTTGCAGGGATACCGCCTGACGTTCAACAAGCGCGGCAACGATGGAACCGGCAAGGCCAACATTGTCCGGGATCCCTCTGGGGTTGTGTGGGGAGTTGCCTATCTGTGCAGCTCGGACAGGCTGGAGAGGATGGATCGGTATGAAGGAATTCCGGGAGGTCATTACCGTCGCCAGCAGGTTCAGGTTCGAAGCGATGAGGGTGAAGTGATCGAAGCAATGACTTACGTGGCGGGAGATTCATTCATTGATGATTCATTGATCCCAAGCGAGGGATATCTTCAAGGAATCTTGAAGGGGGCACGAGAGCATGGGCTTCCCCCCGACTACATTCATCAAATTGAAGCGATGGGGTTGGGTGGCTGAGAGCACTCTGTCCAAGGGGATTGAGGCTGCTGGCAAACAGGTTCCTGCCCCTGACCTTAAGATGGAGCCTCAAACCAGGTGGGTTGATCCCGAACGGTTTTGGCAGCGTCCAGATCCAAGAGAGTGCGGCCTATTCGATAAAAGTGACGGCACATCCGTTGGCAATCCGAAAGGTCGGCGACTGTTATCTCAATCACCTACAACCATGCCAAACAGGCCACAGTAAAAGGCTGGCCATCGCAATGGTACTCCTCTTGCGTCTACAGATGCGGTGGGGCTAGTGTTGCCAGACTCTCATCTAACTCAGTAACTGTTCTTGCAACACGGAGTTTCTCAATAAAACGATGTAGTCTTGAATCTCTTGCGGAAGCATTTTAATGTCGCTATCCATTTGTCGATGAACAGAGAGAACCTCAACTCCAACCAGTTGATTTTCCTTGTCGAAATCCAAAACAACCCCAGGGGCAATCTCCTCTGAGCTTTGGACTTGAGCTGTTGTCAAACGAATATATCCAGCATCCACATCAGGATCAAACTCGATGAAAGGTCTCATGGCAGCTTTTTCCCCATTGTTCGATCAAAAAAGATAGTCACCACTGTCCAAGGATCCGTTGATTCATCGTAAACAATCTTCAGGAGGCGATTGCCGTACTCCGGAATTCGACCATAGGCTTGCTTGAGCTGAGGATCTTTGGGATCCACTTGTACGTAGTCAGGGCAGCTCAGAACTCTCTCGATCCACTGGCTTGCGATCTCTTGTCGCTGCTGCAGCCGTCTCAACGCATGCTCAGCTAGAAATCGCAGGAGCCCCGCACTGTACCCGTAGGGTCAGTGTCGGGAGGAATGCGGAAGTTATGATAGAACCATGACCCAAGTCCTGACCGTCTCCTGCAAGCTCAAGGTGTCCCAGTCCCAGGCCGCAAAGTTGGACGCGACAATGGATGCCTTTGTGCAGGCGTTGAACTGGGTCAACCAAAACACACCAGAAAAAGTAGTCAACGCAGTCAAACTCCAGTCCCTTTGCTATTACCAGATTCGCGCTCGGTTTGGCTTGTCCAGTAATCTGGCCC